>CADAAN010000009.1 GCA_902785935.1 uncultured Pseudomonadota bacterium | reverse complement strand
CTTCTCAACTATCGGCGTTAACGGCATCAACGAAATGATCAGAAACTTCACTAATGACGAACACAATATTGCCGATGAGTGGGGACAAAGCTTTGCAATTAAGTTCTTGGATTATATCCGTGCTAAAATGGTTAAGATTCAAGAAGAAACAGGACATATGTATAATTTGGAAGCAACTCCGGCTGAGAGCGCAACATATCGCTTTGCCAGAGAAGATAAAAAGAGATTTCCGGGTATTATTCAGGCCGGAACAAAAGAAGATCCGTATTATACAAACTCTTCACAGCTTCCGATGGGCTTTACTGATGACCCGTTTGAGGCCTTGGATTTGCAGTCTGTTCTGCAGACAAAATATACCGGTGGTACAGTGCTTCACCTCTATATGAATCAACGCATATCTTCTGCAAAAGTATGCCGTGAACTCGTAAAAAAGGTTTTGAGTAACTACCGTTTACCATACATCACAATTACTCCGACATTCTCTGTTTGCCCGAAACACGGATATTTGGAAGGTGAACACGAATATTGCCCGATTTGTGATGAAGAAAAGAAATTGGCTAAGCTAAGAGCGGCCGCTAACGAATAATAAAAGAACAATTTTACTTAGGAGAATATAAATGAACGTTATAAATTTTGAAGATATTAAACTCAGCAACGACGAACGCCAAAAATGCGAAATCTGGACACGCGTTATGGGTTATCACAGACCGGTAAGCGAATTCAATAAGGGCAAAAAATCGGAGTACTATGAGCGCTCTAAATGTTGCTTTACCGAAGAAAAAGCTTTGGAAGGCATGAGAGAAGAATTGGCTTGCGCCGCTGAATAATAATCACTAAGGTTGATTATGAGCGAAAGCAAAACAGAAATAAAAATCGGCGATGTTGAAACTTTCAGCATCGTCGATTTTCCTTCTCACATCGCCGTTGTTGCCTTTTTACAAGGTTGTCCGTGGCGGTGTCCTTTTTGTTATAATGCGTCGCTTCAGCCCTTAAAAAACACAGACGAATCGATATGGACGGCCGATAAATTTTTTAAATTTATCGAAAAACGCAAGGGGATGCTCGACGCCGTTGTTTTTTCAGGTGGCGAACCTTTGGTGCAAGAAGGGCTTTATAACGCTGTTCAAAAAGCAAAAGACATGGGCTATATGGTCGGGCTTCATACGGGCGGCTATCGGCCGGAACATTTAAGAAAAGTTTTGCCTCTCTTGGATTGGGTCGGCTTGGATATTAAAGGGCCTAAAGCAAAATACAAAGCCTTAACAGGCGGTTTTGATGCATTTGATGCAATGGGAAAAAGCCTTGATTTGCTCCTTCAAAGCGGCATACACTTTGAATGTCGCACAACATGCGACCCGCGCGAATTAACGGTTGATGATTTATTTGAACTCGGCGCATTTTTGAAAAATAAAGGCGTCAAAGAATACTATTTGCAAAAATATCGCCCGATAGAATCAGACAAATCAACAACGGATACAGTCTGCGAATCGCTGATATCAGATGAAAAGCTGATTTCTTTTTTAAGCGGGGCGTTTGAAAAATTTGAGGTAAGAAGGTAATCAATTGCTGTGTATTATTATTCTGATAGCACACTCATATTCATCTCCTTGACATCCGGTTTTGCATGCTTGTGCAAACTCTTCTGTTGTCCATTTTTCATCATAGCCTATTCTGTATTCAGGGATTTCAATTCCACCCTCAGGCCAAAACCAATCGACAGGTATGACTTTTTCCCAATGTGCAGAAGCAAAAGCAGTACATTCTTTTGTCGAAGTAAAATAAATGCTTATAGAACCATACAGGACACCATCTAAAACAAAAGGGTCATTATAAAGAGAAATCATTCCCATTGGTAATTTACAGTAGGTATCTCCGATTTTTTGGCATTCGGGAAATATTCCGTATTTAATATAATCATCGTTTGAATTTATTTTGAAATCATCGCCTAAATTTGTTTGCTCAAGTTCTTGAACTCGTTGTAAAGCTCTTGAAAATATATCAATCGTTTGGTTGACTTTATGCTTAAACATTGCATCTGAATAACCTTTTAGTGCACCTGCCGACAAAACACCGATGATAGCAAGAATACCAAGCATTTCAACCATACTGCGGCCGGATTCATTGTTTTTCATATTATTTTCCTTTTTCTTGTTTATACAATTAAAAAAGTCGCACCTTTTAAGAGCGACGGGGAGTTAACGAATCATATGAAGAGAAATGACTTCGATGACCTTTAGAATAAATCTTGTACATTCGCCATCGACTCCCCGATCAGAATTTCGGGGATAACGTTGTTTTTAAAACAAAAAACAACACATCAAAAACAGTGTTATCCTTCACTGCTCTTCATAAAGGCTCGTTAAAGCCCCGTACCCTATCAGGGTACTGAATAGACAAATCTCTCTGTCTGCCGTCTATTATGGCATTAAAAAAGTTAAAGGTCAATATTTTTTTTATAAATGTTTCTATCTTCTTAAATTTTCGCTATTTTTAAAATCGTTGTTTGTAACTTTTAAATGCGGTTGATAAGGTTCTTGAAGTGATGTATAAAATTTTTATGGAAAATTTTATTTCAAAATACAATGTTTCACGTGAAACATTTGATGTTTTTTCTCGCTATATCAATATATTAGATGAATGGCGACAAAGAATGAATCTTGTCAGCCCAAATTCTTTTAATGAAATTTGGACGCGGCATGTTGCCGATTCGTACCAGCTTTATAAATACTTGAACGCTGATACAAAATATGTTTATGATATCGGTTCGGGGGCAGGTTTTCCGGCAATTGTGCTTGCAATAGCCTCACAAATCGACGGACGACAAACGCACTTTAAACTGATTGAAAGCATCACAAAAAAAACACTGTATTTAAATGATATTAAAGAAAAACTCGGTTTAAAAAATGTTGAAATCATCAATAATCGATGCGAAAATTTGAAACTAAAGCCTGCCGATGTTATTACGGCACGCGCAGTCGCTGAGCTCAACAAATTGCTGTCTTTTGCCGCAACTTTGTCGGATATGAACACTGTTCTAATTTTTCCGAAAGGTAAAAGTTTTGAACAAGAGTTGATTGAGGCACAAAAAAACTGGCGATTTGATGTAAAGATTGATTCGAGCGAAGTGTCAAACGACGGCGTCATCTTAAAAATTTCAAATTTAAGGAAGAAAAGATGAAAAAGATGAAAATTATTTCGGTGACAAATCGCAAAGGCGGTGTCGGAAAGACAACAACGGCTATTAATATTGCCACGGCGATGGCTGCCATCGGCAAAAAAGTGCTTGTGTTTGATCTTGATCCGCAAGGCAATGCCACAACCTCGCTCGGGATTGAAAAAAACAAAGTACCCTATTCGTCATATGATGTTTTAATTGGCGGTATTGATGTATTAAAAGCCGTACAAAAAACAATTGTGCCTTTGTTCTATATCGTGCCGTCAAAGCCTGATTTGGCAGCAGCGGAGATTGAATTAATCAATGTTTCAAATCGTGAAAGAGTTCTTGAAAACGCGCTTTTACCGCTTCAAAATGCATTTGATTATGTCTTGATTGATTGTCCGCCGTCGCTCAACTTGCTGACCGTCAATGCACTTGTGGCATCAAACAGCGTGATTGTGCCTTTGCAGTGCGAATTTTTGGCTTTGGAAGGCTTGGCTGATTTGATGAAAAATATTGAGCGTGTCAAACGGCATTTTAATCCGAAATTGAGTATACAGGGTCTTGTTTTGACGATGTTTGACAGGCGCAACAATCTGACCTTTATGGTCGAAAAAGAGGTTAGAAATTATTTTGGAAATTTGGTCTATGAAACGGTAATTCCGCGCAGCGTACGCGTTTCGGAAGCACCATCACACGGCAAACCGGTTATGCTTTATGATTTTAAGAGCATCGGCGCGCAAAGCTATATTAATTTGGCAAAAGAAGTTTTAAAAAGAGAAGGAGAAATTTAAATGAGTGAAAAACATGGATTGGGTAGGGGACTTGATGCGCTTTTCGGAGATGAAAGCGAAGCTTTTGACATTAATAAATTTGTTTCGGAGGGAGAAAATCAAGGCGGTATTGAAAAACTTGATATATCACAAATTATGCCTTGTCCGTATCAACCGCGCAAAAGTTTTGAAGAAGAAAGCTTGAAAGACTTAACGCAATCAATCAAAGAAAAGGGTATTTTGCAACCGATTTTGGTTCGTCCGAAAGGCGGTGCTTTTGAAATTGTCGCGGGTGAACGCCGTTATCGTGCGGCAATAGAGGCCGGTTTAGATGAAGTTCCCGTCATTAAAAAAAGCTTGAGCGACGCTGAGGCTTTTGAAATCGCGTTGATTGAAAATATTATGCGCGAAGATTTGAGCCCGATAGAAGAAGCAAAAGGTTTTGAAAAACTGATTAAAGAGTATCATTTAACGCATGAAGATATTTCAAAATCCGTCGGAAAATCAAGAAGCTATATTTCAAACACAATGCGTTTGCTTGACCTGCCGCTTAAAGTGCAACATATGGTTTCGGATAAAAAGATTTCCACCGGTCACGCGCGCGCCTTAATCGGCTTGCAAAATGCGGAAGAATTGGCCGACAAAATCGTATTAAAAGAATTGAGTGTACGTCAAACAGAAGACTTGATTTCTCATATAAAAGAAGGTAAAAAACCAAAATCAAGAGTCATTACGAATGAAAAACAAAATGAACTTGGTATTGAATTAGGTCGCGTTTTGGGTGTTAAAACAGAAATTTATTTTGCTCAAAATGGTCGTGGCAGAATTGTTTTGAAATTTAAAAATTATGATGAACTTGAAAATTTGTTAAACAGACTTGAAAAGTAAAGGACTAAAAAATGGCAACAATACTCGAAAAAATGCTTGCAAACTGCAAAGAACAAGGTTATGAACCGACAGAAAACATCGAAAAAATCGCACGTGCGAAAAATATGATGTTCGGTGATGAAGAATGGAAAAGATGTCCGTGTGACGGCCATAATGACAACCGTTATTGCATTTCGGAATTATGCAAAAGCGACATTGAGCGCGACGGGATTTGTCATTGCAGATGCTATCGCAAAACAGGCAGTGACAACAAATAATTTATGACTGATAAATTTTACACTCAAAGAATGTTTCACGTGAAACATTCTTTATTTTTATTGTAAAATCAATATGTTATGAAAAAAATATTTTTTTATTTGACTTTCTGATTTTTTTGTGAGATAATCTCTGGAAGATAGGCAAAGGGATTTGTCTGTCGAGTACCCTGATAGGGTGCGGGGCTGTAAAAGAGCCTTTATAAAGCACAGTGAAGGATAACACTGTATTTTGGTGTTGTTTTTTTATTTTAAAATAACATTTATCCCCGAAATTGCTCGGGGAACTGATAACGAATGTACAAGAATTTTTCTAAAGGTTATCAGAGTCATTTGCTTTATATGATTCTTTTACTTCCCCGATCGCTCTGATCAAGTGCGGTCTTTCTTTGCGCCCTCTTCTCCCGTAACCCCTTCGAGCGAAGTGAGGATTAGGGGTCCACAAAAAACAAACGTATCAACATTCTTTCTTGAAAGGAAAATAATATGAAAAAAATGATTTTTATTTTAATCCTTCTTTTATGCTTTAATGCATTTGCCGAGTGTGATGAACAAGGTTATTTTGATTGCGGTACGACAGGTGATGTAAAGTGGTACATTTCAAATGATAAAAAAACATTAACCGTTACGGGTAACGGAGAAATGGCTGATTACGGTTATACAAGCAATACATATTTTGATGTTAATAATATAAAATCCGTACCTGAATGCACAACAGCTCCTTGGGGGCAATACAATAATCTGATTGAAACAATCAATATCAACTCGGGCGTAACTTCAATCGGTGCAGCTGCTTTTGTTGGCATGGAACATGTTACAAACGTTAATTTACCTGATGGTTTACAAAACATACGAGATACAGCTTTTGACCAAATGTCAGCTTTAGAAAGTTTAACAATCCCTGATAGCGTCAACAAAGTCGGATATGCAGCTTTTGCTTGGACAAGCTCGTTAAAAAAACTTGATATCGGAGATGGTTTCACACAACTCAGCGAACCATCTCCAAATAAAGGAAAATGGGAACAAGCTATGTTTGCATATATGGGGCAAATTGTCCCTCAACATCCGGATGCCTATCAAGCCGGTCTTGATGCAAACGCGATTATTTATTGTGATACAAAAGTTTCCGGAGCTTGCGAACAAATTAAAAATACATATTTGCTTAATAATTATTTGCTTGATAATTTTGTGACGTATAGCAAAGAGGGTGACAGATACGTTTTAGAAGGACAAAAATATAAATCATTGTCTGATTATGAAAAAGGTAATCCTATCAAGCGTATCTATACCATTGATGAGGCGAATCAGGTGACAGGAAAAACAAATACTTTTTCGATAAGGTATCGATGAGGATGGGATCCGCGGGACACGCCCGCGGATGACAGAAAGGGACAGCTCGCTCTATGGTTGACACGCCCGTTAATGACAATAAAAACAATTGACACGCCCGCGGATGACAGTAAAAAAAACAACAACGTCATCGCTCCGAAAGCATCAGATAATTTGCCTGTGAACTGTTTGTTTTAAGACTTGCAAACAATGTTTTGTATGCCTAAACTCAAACTATCAGGTTTTAACGTTTAAATGAGGTCCATATGAAACAAATATCTGTTATCGGGTGCGGTCGCTGGGGGACTTTTCTCGGCTGGTACATGGCAAATTATTGCGTGGATAAAGTTGTACTTTATGACATTCCGACGTCGCCGAATTTTTTAGAGCTCAAAGAAACGCGCAAAAATTCGTATTTGACTTTGAGTGACAATATGGTATTAACGCCGGATTTGAATGAAATTTTCAAAAATGACGATATCATTATTTCAATCGGCTGTCAGCATTTGAGAGAGCTTGCAAAGCAAATCAACCATTATAATTTATCGGGCAAGCATTTTTTGCTTGCAATGAAGGGGCTTGAAGAGCCGGGGGCAAAAATTTTGGTCGACGTGATGGCCGAAGAAATCAAACAAAACGATGTTCATTTTGCCTGCTTAGGCGGGCCGGGGCATGTGCAGGATTATTTGAAAAAAGTGCCATCCTGTGCTGTGATTGATAGTCGTGAAGAGCCGGAAAAAAAGCATTGGATTGAACTGATGCAAAGCGAGCTGATTCGTTTTTATTACGGCGGTGATGTTGTCGGCAACCAAATCGGTGCGGCGCTTAAAAACGTTATTGGTATCGCTGCCGGTATTTTAGACGGGCTTGAGTGGTACGGCTTAAAAGGCGCTTTGATGGCAAGAGCTCCTGTTGAGGTCGGTCGTTTTATCAAACATTTCGGCGGTAATCCGATGAGCGCATACGGTTTGGCTCATTTGGGCGATTATGAGGCAACGCTTTTTTCAAGAAACAGTCACAACCGTATGTATGGTGAGATGCTCGCCAAAGGTGAAAGATTTGCCAAATTGGCAGAAGGTGTTTCAACCTTAAAAGCCGTCAAATACATTGCGGACAGAGACGGAATTGAAATGCCGATTTGTCAGGCGCTTTATAAGGTTGTGTTTGAGGATGCCCCGATTAAACCCACAATCAGAGCCATGTTTGAGCGGGAGGTTAAGCGCGAATTTTAATTTGTGCTCCTGAAAAAAAACAAAGAATCCCGAAAGTTGCTGTTGCAATTTTCGGGATTTTTTAAAAAGTATTTGACTTTTGGTTTATATTATGAAATAATCAAAAATGTATCCGGTAGGGTACGGGGCTGTCGAAAGCTCTTTGTGAAGTGCAGTGCCGATAACACTGCTTGCAGTGCTATTTTTATTTTTAAATGGCAATTATCCCCGAGATTGTTGGGGAGCTGGTGACGGATGTACAAGAATTTCATTCTAAAGGTCACCAGAGTCATTTCACTTCACATGATTTTCGAACTCCCCGTCGCTCTTAAAGGTGCGACTTTTTTAATAATGTAAAAAACAGGAGAAATCATCATGAAAAAATGTGTTTTAATGTTGGCTTTGGTGATGGTATTTAATGCAAAAGCTGAATTGCCTTCGTGCGGTGAAAATTGTACTTATTCCTATATCGAAAATGGTGTTGATGACGATAACAATCCGACATATACATTGAAAATTACACCGATTGATGCAACAAAACCGGCTGAAATCAAGGATTATGAACGAAATGTTTACTTAAATACCCCCACTATGCTTGTATATGAGCTTTATTTAGGGACAAATGAGGCTGCGCCTTGGTATGCCGAAGGAATTGATAACAGCATAACAAAAATTGAAATCGGTGAAGGTATCACATCAGTTGGTAAACATGCGTTTTCAGATATGAGTAAAGTCACGGACGTTACATTACCCGATGGCTTGGAAAAAATTGAAAATGTGGCTTTTCACGCCATGAGCAGTTTGAAATCTATTGATTTACCAAACAGTGTCAAGGAGATAAAAAGGTTTGGTATTGGAAACAGCGCTCTCACGGATGTCAATATTTCGGAGGGATTAACAAAAATCGGTGAAAGTGCATTTTGTGGTATTAAAGCAGAGAATTTTGTCGTTCCTGCCGGTGTGACGGAAATATCTGAACGCGCTTTTACTGCGGAAAACGGCGCAGAAAATTGGGCATGGAAAACAACCGGCATTAAAAACCTTTATTGTACAGCAGAAATGAAAGAGCAATGCGAAGCCGCTTTATCCTATGCCAGTAGTCAAAATGCTTTGGACGATATCAAAGTTATAGAATACGAATCAAATGGCGGAGTGTATATCTTAAAAGATAATGAAGGCAATGAAACATATTACCTTTCAGCCGATGATATGAAAAAAGGTGATACGGCTTCAAGCGCTGAAGAAAAAGCTGAGTATGTTTGCGCTGATACATTAAGCAATTGCAAAAAGCAGGCTTTAATCAGCCGCGGAATTTGCTCGGGCGCTGATTGTGATGTTTTGGTTGCAAGTGACGGCAATTATATGTTGAAATATAACGGCAAAACGTATCAAAGCCTTAACGACCTTTTAAAAGGCAATTACGACGTGCGGCGAATCTATACCATTGAAGAAGCCAATTTTGTTGCCGGCAAGACAAATACTTTTTCAGTTCGGTACAGGTAAAAAAGGAGGCATAAGCCTCCTTTTTTATTCAAAAGTTAAAATGATCATATTTTTTGTTTTACAGGCTTTTGAAGCCGC
Organism: uncultured Pseudomonadota bacterium; assembly: GCA_902785935.1. Taxonomy (GTDB): domain Bacteria; phylum Pseudomonadota; class Alphaproteobacteria; order RF32; family CAG-239; genus UBA1254. Next base: position 24,874 of record CADAAN010000009.1, on the reverse strand, counting down.
TTCAGTGTTTATCGGCAGTGTATTTTCGCCGCCGTATGTAAATGCAATATACGCATCATTTTTGACCTCAACGGATGTCAGTCCCGAATCAATGCCGAAATCACCTTCTAAAAGCGCTAAACACTTGCGTCTGTCAAGGGTTTTGTAAGTGACCTTAAAATAATAGTCACCGGGGCGTAAAATCGCGCCGTCTTCATCTCGGCCGATAAAAATCTCGCTTTGAAGGCGGCTGTATATTTTATCGCCGCGAATAAGGGCAGGGGAAATAATGCCTTGTTTTATTGCATTTAAGCTGTCAAGTCCGCGGTAATCGGCACGCGCACCAAAGGCTTTTCTGACGGATTGATTAATTTCAAGCGCCTCTTGCGCAATGGTGTTTGTTTTTGAAGAGGACGACAAGCCCCAAAAAATCAAAAATACAATGGCTAAAACAACGATTAAGCCCGACGCAAGCGCCGCCGTTTTATTGCGGCGCAACATATTTTTGATATCTGAAAAGCCGTTTTTTGCCATTTTTTAGCCCATTGCCGATGTAATTTGGTCTTGCATATCGAACACGCCGAACACAGCCCATGCGATAATCGCGGCAACGGTCAAAATCGCGACCATGTTCAAAATTTCGGCCTTCTGCTCAATCATATAAACCGATTCTTCAAGCCAGTTGTTGGCCAAATTTTCAAGCGCCTCTTCAAAGTTATCCAATTCGGCATAAATCTTTAAGTCGGCAATAATCTCTTTATCCGGAAACTGAAAACCGGTTTTATTTAAGGCTTGACCTAAGTTGTCACCGTTTTTGACATATTCCAGCGTTGCGTCGATTTTTTCAATCAAATAGCGGCTTGCATCTCGTTTTAAGCTTGAAAGAGCAACAGATACAGGCACACCGCCTTTGACAAGCGCGGAAAGCGCCAAAAGCCAAGTGATGCCGACGAAGATTTTATAAAGTGACCAAGGTGGAATGTTGTCAAATTTTGCTCGGATAGAGCCTGTCCAAACACTGATGGTCGAATAGACAATTAAAGCCACGACAGGAAAGACGGCAAAAGCAAAAAGCCAGTTTTCCTGCACCCATGCGGACAAATCAACAAGCGTTTTACCTGTTCCGGTCCAGTGTAAACCCGGCACGGCCTCTAACATCGGCGGCACCATATAAACACCGATTGCCCAAATAATCACCACAGACATCATAAACAAAAAGGACGGATAGGCGATGGCACTGACAATCGGCCTGATCATCTTTGTAGAGCCTTCGGACACTTTAATGAGGTTCATTAAAGCGCTTTCAAGGTTTGAAACATCACCTACCGAAAGCATTAAGCGTTCACGGTCGGGCGCCCAGCCCTTCAGGGCATCTGAAAACGGCACACCGTTTTGAAGAGCATGACCCCAGCTTGCCATGGCAATAGCCATCGGCTCGCTGTTATTTTTGCCACCGTTTGTTAGACCGTCATGAAGCATATCAAGCGCATCCATTAATGAAAATCGGTTGCGCAACAACGATGCTAATTTACGGTAAATTTTTAAACGGCCGGAGTTGGACATATTGCAAATAATTTTAGCGTAATATGTTTCAATTGAACCAAGCGAACGCATGGCCTTTTCAAAACGTTTTCTGTGTTGATCTTTATCTTCTGCCATCTTTTATTATCCTAGTAAATCGGGCGCTGATCAAGTAAGCCGCACCAGCGCTCAAGCTCATCCAAATCAATATAGCCTTTAAGCATTCTCTCAATTGCCGCATCACGCAATGTTCTGCCGTCAAGCTCACTTATCCAATAGTCAATGGCGCGTTTTGTGTCGCCGTTAATCATTAGTTGCAAAAACATAGCGTCCGGCAAAATAATTTCAGGCACACTCATACGGCCGGAAAAGCCTTGACCTCTGCAATATTTGCAACCTTCACCACGAACAAATGTGTTTTCAATGCCATATTCGCCCAAGGCGGTTTTTAAGCGGCCGAATGACGGATCATTCATCCGCTTTTTAACGGATTGTCTGCAGTGTGGGCAAAGTTTACGGAAAAGACGTTGAGAAATCAAACCCTTAATCAATTCAGGATCACCCAGCAAATACGGCTGAACACCCATGTCGCGCAAACGTGTGACAATAGCAGGTGCCGAGTTTGCGTGCAAAGTTGTCCAAACGCCGTGACCAGACAAAGCACCCTTAAACGTCAATTCAGCTGCTGAAAGCGAACGTACCTCACCGACCATCATAACATCAGGGTCGGAACGCAGTGCCGCGTTTAATGCTTTTGTAAATTCGGCCTCTTTTGTTTCTTCATCGTTGGCGTTTGTCACAGGCATTTGACGAGCACCCGGAATAGGATACTCTGGCGGGTCTTCCACTGTAATTAAGTTAATTTCATAATGCTTTTCTTGCAATAATTTAATCATATTGCGTTGTAGTGTTGTTGATTTTCCCGAACCCGTCGGACCTGCAATAATATTTAAGCCGACAGGTACGGCACGCAAGCGATAAAATAATTGTTCTTCACGATCACCGAAACCGAGTGCTCTTAAATCAGAACTGCCGTTCGGGTTGTCATCGGCGTACAAAAGACGCATGACAAGGTATTGTGAGCCGAAAGCAATCGGATTGAATTGCAAACGAATAGCCAATACGTTATGCGGCAACATCAATTTGCCTTCTGATCCGCGAAGTGGTGTTTCACCTAATTTTTGTGCGCCTTGAAATTCATTTTGAGCATAGTTAGCATCTGAAATATCCGCCGATGCAAAAGCGGCACGAACAAAAGCTTCGCCCCATTCTTTATTGTATTCCATCTGTCGAACCATCATGCCGTTGATGCGAAACACAATCGTTGTAGCATCGGCGACAATGATGTGCACATCGGAAACTTTTTGCATTGCAGCACGCGAAACGATGTTGATGAAATCAATTTGGACCTGCATACGCTCCAAATCATCGCCGGTTGCTTTTGCAAAACCGCTTCCACGCTCAGCATACGCATAAATGGCGTTTATTTCATTTTGGCTGACATATTGTGGTTGTCCGATCATGATCTTACGGCGTTTGATGGTCTTTTCAAAGTTATAAACCAAGCCGTCAAATTTATGGTCTTCAGAAACGAAATAAGTCCCGTCAGAAAAGAGAGCAACCATTCGGCGCGTATCGTCCGTGATTTTTAAATCCGATCCCCGCGCCGTAATCAGTTTATTATCATTGGCAAACAATATATCGAGCAGATTATCCTTTTTAACCGGCTCTATTGCACTTTCTGCAAGATAAGAATCGTTTTGTTCTTCGATTTTTTCTTCTTTTTCTTCTTCGCTTGCCATTTTTTCAGCTCAATTATTTTACAAACATTGAATCAGCCATTGAAGGTATTTTTTGTTCACCAATCAAAGGAACACCTTGTCTTTCAGACTCTTGCCTCAAAGATCCGGCCAGTTCTCCCTCATTGTTTGGTTCAGCTTCCAGCGCAGAGGCAGAAGTATATAAGAAATCTTTTAAGCCGCCTTTATCAAATTGAACATAGTTCGGCGTGATGGCCTCAATCATATGTCCGGTTTGCAAAACAGTACCGACTTTTGCCACAAACGAATCACCGGCTTTATTGATCAATTTAACGAACAATTCATCGCCTTTACCTGTAATTTCCATAATGGCATATTCTTTAGCGATGTTAATCGGTTTGATAAATGAATCGGCAGAAGTAGACAAACCTTCACCATTTTCACCACTTCCTGCAGCAAAAGGATTTTGATTTCCGCGGCGAGCGGCTTCTGCATCGGCTTCAATACGTTTTTTGAGCTGTGCATTCTGAGCTGTGAGGCTTGCAACGATGCGATCGTGGTTGCTTTTAGCTGTTTCTGCATCCGTTTTTAATTGAGATGTCTGCTCAGAGAGTTTATCCATATCACTTTTATATGATGCGCGGATTTCCTTATTGGCTTGACGCAAACGCTCAATCTCATCATATAGCTTGCCGTTTTCTTCAATCCACATTTGTTTTTGCTCAAGCATAGAGTTCATATAAGCCGTTAATGCTTTACGCTGTCTGACTTTTTCAAGCTCAATCTCTTTTTGCTTTAAGGCAATTTGCTCTCTGATAACTTTAGCTTCTTGCTCTTTTTTCCACTCTTCTTCTTGTCTTTTCTTTGCTTCTTCCATAGCTTTCTTTTCTTCTTCGGCACGAACTCGGACAGCTTTAGCCGCTTCGACTTCGTTTAAGATTTTTTCACGCTTAAGCTCTAAGGTAAGCAAAGTTGTCTGTTTTTCAATATCAGACATTTGACTAAAAAGTTCATTATTTGCTTTTTCCAATACGGAATCACCGAATTTAGGCTCTAACGGAGCTTGATGATCTTTAGAAGGCGCGGCTTTAATATTATTTTGAGCCGGTACATTTTTAGCTCCTTGCGGTCTTTTGTTTGCACGCTCGGCAGGATTTGGCCGTGCCGGTTGAGGTTGTTGTACTTGCGGAGCCGCTTGTTCTGCCATTGGTTGGGGCAAAGTATTATTAACCTGAGGTGCCGGCAAAGGTTGTTCTGCCTGTTTGTTGGGTAAATTTGCATTTGTATTTTGCGGCAGAATAACGGGATTTGCATTTTCTTGTGCCGGAGCTTGAATCGTATCATCATTGAGTGAAAAATCATCATTGATGATGATATCGCCGGGGACAGCAGGATTGTTTTGTGCGGGAGGCACAACCTCCGGCGGATTCATAACAGGGGCTTTTTGCGGTAAAGGTTTAACCGGCTCAGGTGAAATCAAACCCTGATTTTCAAGAGGAATAATGTCATTTTCTTCTACTACCGGCGGAATTTTGTTTTCAGGTGCGGGTAAAGAAATATCCGTATTTGCATCCTCAAAAATGATTTCCTGTGCGCAAACTGAACTGGCGGTTGCTCCCATCATGGTGATCATGGCAGCCGTTAAAATTGTTTTGTTTAAGAGTTTATAATACATAGATTGCTCCTTCGTAATACCAAGTGTTACTGTTTACTTCATATTTTACACCACTGATTGTCAAACCTGAAAATCTTTTAAAGATGTCAACCCACTGTTTCGGGTCATACTTTGATGAAAGAGAAAACCGAACAGATTTGTAGACATTGTTTTGTGGTGATGTCCAAGTTTGCGAGCTCATCGAAATTGAAAGCTGAAGACCTTGGAACAAGTCATTGATTGTGTTGACTAAGTCAACGCCATTGTATTTCGGCGGTGAATTTAAAGTGTTTATCTTCGGAATAGGCACGGATGCCATCACTTCACGACCGCTTGGTGAAATAGATCTGTTTGAGAAAGTCACACCGGAATTTTCTAACGCCTTATCAATCCAAGTCAATCGGCCGATTTCCATGCCCCATGAGGTCACCAGCCCTTCTGCCGAACAGGTAATACCGCCGATGTGCCAACCCGGTGTCGGAATGGTTACGACATCTTGAATAGCCTTAAAGCAATATCCTAAAAGTTCAACCGGATCTGGCAATGCTTCCCACGGTTTAGGTTCCGGCGGAGGTGCTTCTTTATCTACTTTTTTGATTGATACAGGGGCAACAATCGGTTTTGGCGGTTTTGCCTTAAAAACAACGGAAGATAATGTTGAAAGAAGCCATAAGACAACAACAACGGCCGCCGCTAAAAGTATCAAAAGTTTTGTACCGCGTATAGCATGTACTTTTTGCAGCTTTTCTTTCCCTACGCTTTTAATAAGCGGCCAAAGGTCAACTTCTCTTGTGTCTTCAATTTGCCAATCCGCCGGCGCAATCTTGTGTCCCCAATCAGGCACAACCAGCATTGACCTGAATTGTTCTTTTGCTTCTTCCTCATTGTAGAAAAGCATATCGCCATCGGAAAGGATAACATCATTTCTGACGCAAACGTACCACCAGCCGTTATCAACCTTAAAAACAGCTAAAAATGATGAAGTGTCAGAAAGCGCATTAACAACACTGACGGCCGCAACGGACATCTTTGTGTCATAGCCTTGTGAAGAAACAGCAAGGCCGAATTGAGGTGATTTACCCTTTTTGACACAGAAGAGGTCTGCGCCTTCCAAAACATTTTCGGAAGCTTCGCTAATTTCGGTATAAGGATCATCCGTATTACGCAAAGGTTGCCAAAAAAGCGATGTGGCATAAGTTGTACCATTTAACTTAAAATTGGTACCCCAAGTCCTACCGGTATCATAAGCACCGGTATTTAATTTGTTTGCATCTAAATTAGCGTCTTCTAACACTTTTTTTATCCTTTTTTAGTTCATCCGTGATTCCGGAGCCAAAGGCGAATCAAGTACAATCGGGGTTAACATAATAACCAATACACTGCGTGTACCCGTTGCCGATACGGCACCGCCGAGCAATGAATTTTCAGCAGAACCGATACCCGATTTTTGTGTTGTATCCTCAACGCGCTCATAACCGCTCAACACAAGTGTATCGCCTGATTTCATTGCAACTTCTTGCGTGAAGCCACGCGTTTCGATGACCGGGTTTTGAATAAATTCGCCACCTTCCGGATCATTGGTTAAGTTAACTTTTTGAAGTTCAATCAAATCAGATAAAGTCAGATTGAACATAAGCATCAAACGACCATGTTCCAAAATACGAGGCAAGACATCAAGCGTAAAGCCTGTTTCAATCTCTTCCGTATCGGTTGATAAGTCATAATAACTGCCGTCTGAACCGGAGTTTGTCTTCGTGATTTCAGAAATATAGTTTTGTGTTTTAACAACCTGAATAGGTGCGGGTTTATTGTTAAGCGTTGTGACCGTACCGGAAGTGACCAAAGCTGTTTTGCCTTGTTCCGACAAAGCCTGAATAGCACTGTTGATCGTCCATTTACCTGAGACAATAGCCATCGACAAACCGCTTGCAACGTCAGCTTGACCTGATGCACCCGTAATACCCAAGCTTGTAATGTGGTCATTGCCTCCAAAGACTGCACCTAAGTTAAGGCCGTATTTGTCAGAATCTGAAATCGAAACTTGTAATACTTTGACACTAATAGCGACTTGACGTGACAAACGAGTATTTTGTTCATTGATGTACTTAGCCACTTTTTTGATATCTGTCGGTGTGCCGGTTAAGGTCAATACACCACTTGATTGATCCGTCGTAAGCTGTGCGCCGTTTGAAATCATTGAACGAATGGCTGTTTCAACCGTTGCCCACAAATCAATCGAAACAGAATTTGAAAGCGAAACAGATGAAGAACCGGCACTGCCGTCTGTCGACGAGCCGCCGACATCAACGGATAATGACGGTTTTGTCGGTAACGAATAAAGCGTAAATGATTTAGTGATGTATTTGTAGAAATAAATCTGTTTTTTCTCATATTTCCACCAAATACCGAAACGATTGCAAACCTCATCCAAAAGGCCGCTCAAAGGACCTTTGTACGAAACAATCATTTTGTTTGAATCTGTCCACTGTGCGCCGATATCTTCCATTGAGGGCTTATTGGCGTCGGCCAGTTGCTGAACCTGTCCGTCAAGTTCCTGCTCGTATCTGACATCGATTGAGGTGATTTTATGAATCATTGAACCGATTTCGTAAAGTGTAATCGGACGGTTTGAAATCAATGTGATGCCGTCTGCCGTTTCTAAATAAGACGGAACGGGATCACCTTCGTATTCAACCTCACTCGTATCACCGAGCCAAATATCATCATTGACGCGGATGACATCCGTTTTAGCAACTTCTGTCGGCATTTTTGCTTCATGACGCATTTCGGTCGCGTTGTCAATCTCACGATTGATTGTTTCATCCATATCGGACGTAAGCGAACAAGAAGCAATAAAAGCCGTCGCCGCTAAAGCAAGTGTTAAATTAATTTGATTAGTCAAACGCATTTTCATCCTCCATTGTTTCAACAACTAAAACGCGGTTACCTTTATAAAATGTTGCAACCGGAGCCGGTCTTGCTCTGGCAAATGCTCTGATTAAAGCTGAGCTGACATCGGCAAAACGACCTCTGAACATTGCGCCCGCATTTAAGACATAATTGCGGTTTGAATTCCAAACAAGGCGCCAACCGGATTGTTCGCTCCACTCTGTAAGCAAAGCTTTTAAGTTTTGACCTTCTTCGGCATACCAATCACGGACGGCATCTTCGCCGTATTCATCGGTTTGAGGTTCTTCCTGAGATACATTTTCAACTGTTTCCTGAACAGAGACAATCTGTTCCTGCTCAGCAGGTTCTTCAACTGGCGCTTGAGCGGTCTCATCAGCGGCCGGAGCGGAAGTCGCAGCCGGAGCCTCATTTTGCGCTTGAGCAGGTGTTTGATCTGCCGGTTTGTTGTTTATATCAACGGGAGCCTTATCTTCAAGCTCGACAACTTCTTGTACTTGAGGAGCCGCATCAGCGGTATTTTGTGTTTCAACCTGAGCCTCATAGCTGATGACCTCATCATCAATTGAGGGAGGGACGGCGGCAGACAAATTGTTGCCGGCAGCAGCCTGCGAGACCAAGCGGTCGCGCGGTGATAATTCACCATATTGGCGATATTCGGCGCGTGTTGTCGTGTAGTTGATAAACGGATCTGCTTCACAGACGCCGCCCGGGCAATACGCTTGAGCTGATGCATCGTATGAAGGTGCAGGATTCTCGGCAGGTGTCCTGTTAAAAGTACAACAAGACAACCCGAGCAGCGCTACCAAAAGTGCCGCAGAAGCTGTTGTTTTTTCCATTGTAAAGTCCTTTAATGTGTGTTTCATTTTATTTTCCAATCATAAAAGCTCTTATTTGAATAATCAAGCGATTTGACAAACTTATTACCAGAGGTATTCGAATTGTCACATCATTTCATATTCTGTCCTTCCTTTTCTTTATTGTTAAACCGAATATTTCTGATAATAAATGAATTTGGCTCACGTGAAGTGAAGATGGTGTTGATTTTTCGCCAATCGACACCTCGGGCACTGAAAATGCTTGAGAGTAAATTCAAACGTTTTTGTTGTAAGACATACGAACTTGTGCCGTCAATGCGCACTTCGATATAAACATCGTTGTTGTCACGTGCATTGTCGGCAAAAGCGTATATCCACTTCAAAGTTTGCCCTGAAATTTCGGCTCTGTTCGGCTGGAACGAAAGACGAAGTTCCGCAGGCATAATTGAACCGGCAGGTATGGGTTTATAATCATCAACCATACCGAGCGCGGAATAAACTTTTTGTTTTAAGGATGATGAATCGGATGCTTGTCCGTTTGAGGCTGCTTCATTGGATTTTGATGCTTCATCATCTCTTTGATTCTTGTCTTTAGAAAACCAAGATGAAATACTTTTAAACAAGCCTGTTTGTTTTTCTTCATTATTTAAATCCGGTTTTTTGACCCGCACATTTCCCGAAAGTTCTTTTTCTTCCGGAGATGACGTTAAATCAGGCGTTAAATCCGCATCGTTTAAAATGTCTTGGGGAATCGGTATCAAAATGTTCTGAATCATCTGATAGGCAAGTTTTGTATCCGTCTTTTTTTGTTTTAAAAGCGGTTCGGAAAGAGCTTGCTTAAAAGTATCTTCTTCATCTTTTGAATCAAACAAAGAAACTTCTTCGCCTAAAGATGATTTTTCATCGGTATTTTTCTCTTCAAGCTGTTCTTGATGTTCTTTAGTTTCTTCTGTCTTGTCTTCGGGTGTTGCTTGTTCGGATATAGCAGGCTCAGAAGAAATATTTTCTTTTTGATTTAAGGTATGTTCTTTTTGCTCAAATTCTTCAACAACAGCATGGTTTTTTGCATATTTGTTGCCTTTTGCCATGACCCAAGGGCTGTCTTTATCCTCTTGGTTTTGTGCGACGTCGGTGCTTTCTTCAAAATCTTCTGCTGAGGCAGCTTTGGCCGTTTGCCATGCACTTTCATCAACTTCAGGCTCTGAATTTGTTTGAGATATATCAAACATTTCCGAAAGTTCGCTGTTTTTGATATTTGCCTCGGCAAGATTTTTTTCTTCACTCAAAATATCATCTTGTTCAATGCTGTTGATAAGCGTGTTCGGCTCTATCATGGCAATTTTGGATTGAACTTCTTCATTTGAAACATCGATTTTGTTATGCAAAAGCGTATCATTTTCAGACAAAGGAATTTCTTCAGCAGTTTCCTGTGCCGATGCAACAACAAGATTTTTATCCTGTGGCATTTCTTGTGACGGAATTTCAGAGAGCGTATCGCTGATATCTGCATAAACAATGCCGCTGTTGATATGCTTTTGAGTCTCATTAATTTCTTTTATCTCTTCGGGATCAAGCGTAATCTCGCTTGCATAGGCAAGATCGGTTATTGTATCTGCTTTTTGAACTGTCTCAATCGGTTGCTCTGTAACAACAGGTTGCACTTTAACAGTATGTGCTTGAGTCGGTTTTTCTTCCAAAGCGGGCAAATCGATTTTTTCAGGCGCGCTGAGTGCCGCAATTTCAGATACGTCAATATTTGCCGTTTGTTCAGCGCGAAGAGCGGAAAAATCATCTTTTTCAACTGATTTGTCGGCAAAAAGCGATATGTTTTTAACCTCAACGGCAGAAATATCTTCTGTTTTTTTAATTTCGGGCGCACGAAAGAAGACCTTTTGGACGGCAATGACGCCCAAAACGGAAAACATAAAACTGCAAATAAAACTTTTAACGTTATTTTTTTGCATTTTTTTATTATTACTCCAAAATCTAAAAAACAGCGAAAAATCAATCAATTAAACATAATTGAACGCTTTTCGTCGGTTCATTTTAGAACACAATAGCACAAATTATGTTAAAATTGGGTTAATGGCGAAAAGTGTTTTTTTTAAGGCATTTAAAAATGTTTTTGTTGCGTGTTTTTGAAATTGAATATTCAATATATAAAGTATTTAGGATGTATTAACTTTTTTGAGGTATAGATAAAAGTGTTTTTGAATGTCAGATGATTATGAATTTTTTGTTACACGGAACGGTTTTGACGAAAAATCAATATGTTGGCAAAAAATCGGATAATCAAAAAAGACTCGCAAAAGTCGAAAAAATCTGATATTCTATAATTGTATAAAGAAGTTTTCATTTATAAGGAGAAATATCATGAAACTTTCAAAAAATAACATGTGGACATTGTTCGGATTGGCGCTTGTTTTGATGGTTGCCATGACGGGTGATGCCTCGGCTGCAAATACCGTTGTCGGTGATGCAATTGTTAAAGCGGGTAACGTTTTTAAGTCCGTCAGAACGATTGTGTTCGTCATCGGCGGTTTCGGTCTTGTCGGTCTTGCCGTTCAGGCAATTTTCGGTAAGGTCAAATGGCCTTGGTTCGGTGCGCTCGCCGTAGGTCTTGGCGTATTGGCCGCTGCCGGTGCTTTGATTGAATACGCAACAGGGTCAAATGTTACGACCACAAATTATAGTGATACATTTAAGCAAACCGGTACGGGTTCAGCTGACAGCATCAACAGCTGGTAGTTTTTTTATCAAGGAGGCTTCGAAACGTTCTTTCGAAGCTTCCTTGGAAGATTATTTTGAACGAATACAGAGGAGTAAAAGATGTTGCATATAAACTTAAAGAAAGGATACAAATATTTGTTTGCGGGGCTTTTGGCCTTTGCTTTGTCTTCAATTTTATGTGCAAGCGAGGGTTATGCCGTTTTTGAAAATTTGACATCAACGGGATGGGAAATTTTCGGCGGCATGCGTAAAATCATTTTTGCCGCCGCGGGTTTTGGTGTTATTGCGGTGGCTATCGGTGCGATTTTCGGCGCATTAAACTGGAAATGGCTTGCTGCCATCATCATCGGTATTGTCGTTATTGCAACAACGGCCGGTTTGGTCAGTTATTTAACAGCCGGAACGGGAGCCGATGTATCGGTTAAAGGTATTACGGACACATTAACAACGGGTGCTACCGGTTCTGTGTACGACTAAACTTTTTTATAAAGGAGAAGAAAGATGAAAAAGATATTAAAAGCACTTGCAATGGTTTTGGCTTTTGTTATTGTGTTTGCGTCCTTTGATACTCAGGCACAGTGGGCGCCGGGCACGGAAGAATATGAAGCTCAGTACGGCAACAGCACGTCCGGAGGCAGCGGTTGGACGCCCGGAAGCTCTAATCAGCTTTGGGATGGTTCGATTATTGAACCCAAAGGCTCAACGCCATCTCCTACAAACACATCTTCGTCGAGTGCTAAAACGTCATCTTCGGGCGGTTCATCTTCAAGCGCGCAAGACGGAAACGCCAAGGAAATATTCACGACGATTGAGAGTAAACTGTACAATACTTTGATGGATTTGCGTGAAATTGTCTATGTGATTGCCGGTTTCGGACTTGTGATGTTTGCCGTGATGGCTATTTTTAACAAAATCAGCTATAAGCATCTCGGTTATATTATGATCGGGCTTTCGCTTTTGGCTTTGATGTTTCCGTTTATTGAATATTTCAGTGGGTATACGACGGCGGCGTTGCAACAGCAACGAGAATTAACTTTTAAGAGCTTTTTAGACCCGAATGTGTCGTATGAATATGTTCAGGGAACGGGTTATAAAGAAATTACAAATGCAGCTTATGACGGTGACATGCCGAGCGAAGAAGAATTTGAACAACGAAAAGCCGGTTTGTCGGCGATAGAAAGTGCCGATCTTCAGGGTTTGGTTTCTACTGAAGGATTGGGCGGCGGTCTTGCCGGTATGGAACAAAGAACGGCTGTCATTAATGCAGGGTGCAATCCTATCACGATGAAAGGGGCTTGGGACCCTCAAACATTAAGACGAACGGTTTGTGAAATAGACGCAAACGGCAACGTAATGACGAGCTCGGAAGTTTGCGAGGGCGGTAAAATTAACAAACTCGGTCAATGCAAAGCAAGCATCATGACAACATTGAACAATATCATGAAGGGGACTCAACAAGCTGTCAGCACGGCAACAAATGCCATCGGTGCGGGTGTCAGTGCTTGGAATACATTAAAGACAACCGGTCAGGGTTTTGAAAATATTATTGCGACCATCCAAAACGGTGATTACAGCAATTTGGGGGCAATTGCGAACAGTATTCAGGAAATTATGGGTTCAATAACCACAGCAAACAATAATATGTACGGCGGTTTGCAGAATACTTTAAGCAATATGAACAATGCAATGGGCGGTTCGACCAATTTGGCCTCACTCTTTAATACGAATTATGAAAATAATCCGACGGGTGAAAATAATTACAGCAACTGGTGGAACGGCCAAAATGAAGATGGTGAGTGGAATTCCGGTTTTCGTAATGCTTTGGATAAAATTGGCGATAAAGCTGATAATGTTCATGATGGTATTAATACCGGCACGGGTTTTGTCGGCGGCACGCTTGGTACCGTTCAGCAAGGTGTTGAACAAACAGGAACGATTATCAATTCTATTGAGTAGGTTGAAAGGCAGTTTTAAAGTGCTTAAAATAAAACTGCCTCAAGACCTTAAGATATTATATTTGATAAAATAAAACGGAAGATGAAATGAGGGATATGATATTAAAAGCAGTGGCACAGCCTCCGAAACTTTTTTGGGGGCCTGTTTTGCCGACAGCCATCAATGCCGGTATTCAGGTGCCGGTGATGTTTATGGCGGTGGGTATTGCTGATGTTAACCCTTTACTTTTTGTTTTATCCATTGTAACATGCCATTTGGCCATCGTGGCGGCCGGTGTCAGAGAACCGCATTTATCAACAATGATTCAGGCATTCGGTCAGACAAATAAAGTATCTAAAAATTTGTATCCTGAGGGAGGAAATAAATTTGAACCCTAGTTTTGATTTTACATCTATTTTTGTAGAAGGCTTGACAAGCGTCGAGGTGATGCTTGCCATTGTCGGTATGATTTCGGCCGCGGCATTTGCCGTGTTGCTTGCCACAAAATTCGGTAATTGGGTTTTGCCTTCTCCCAGAGAATCGCGCGTGTCGGATTTTTTGCCGTTTGCAAGTTTGATGGAAGATGGTATCACGATTAAATGCATTAACGGAAGTTATGTGCGTGTTTTCAGGCTAAACGGTGTTGATTTATCCTCAGCGACGCCTGAAAAAGCATATTCAATGATGGAAGCCAGAAAATCGACCATTGACAGTTTGTCCGAGTTGTCGATTGTTTGTCGCGTCATTACACTTCGTGAGCGGACGCAAAAAGAAGCCGACAGCGGAAACTTTAATAATGCGATTTTGCAAAAAGTATCCGAAGTGTGGTCAGAAAATATGGACAGATTATATTCAAACACGCATTATATGATTGTCAGTGTTGCGGACAGAAAAGACGCCTTAAAAGACCTCAATTACGCCTGCCAATCAATTATTGCAACCCTTGGTGAATACGGGGTGTTTCAGATGTATGAAAGCGCAGACAGTCCGGCAACGGACAGTCCGTTTTATGTGTTTTCAAGGTTGTGCAGCCCTGTTTCAAAGCCGACGCCGAAGGTGCGCCAAGCTCAAGGGCCTGAGCTTAATGAGATGTTGACCGGTGATCATATCCACTTTACAAAAGAAAAAGGTATTATTCGCTTTTTTTCGGGCGATAAAGACTTGTACGAAATTGTGATGGGTATCCGTACAACAGGTGATTATATGGATGAAAGTATGGTCACTTCTCTTTTGGCGATTGATTGCGAATTGGTGCTGATGCACAATATCCGTCCGATTTTTAGGCCGCAAGCCAGAATGATGCTGATACAACAACAAAGAATGGCGACGCTGACATCTTTTTCTGCGGGTGTCGTGGATCAATACAGTGAAGCCTTGTCCGCGATTGAAAACAGTGATGCGGATTATCAAGCTTTGACCGAATATGCAATGAGCGTGATTATCAAAGGCCATTCGCAGGAAGAACTTGATTTCGGTGAAAGTGAAGTTCAGCGTATTTGCCGTACGTTTTCGGTGACGCCGGTCAGAGAGGGCTGGGTGACGCAAGCCACATTTTTCAGCCAATTTCCGACTTATGATACGTATCCCAGAACTTATCGCTATTTGTCACGGATTGTGGCGCTTGCTTTGTCATTTGATAAGCCGGCGGCCGGTTTTGATAAGTCAGACTGGGGGCCGGGGGCAATTACGGTTTTCAGGACAATGTCAGGTTCAGCTTATCGTTTTCAATTTCATGTATCTTCTGAAGAAAGTGCTGTGGCGCACTGTTGCATTATCGGTCCGACAGGTCAAGGTAAAACGACTTTGTTGACGTTTTTGGCCGGACAAGCCATGCGACATGCGGATTTGAAAGTATTTTTCTTTGATCGTCACCGGGGTGCGGAAATCTTTACACGCGCCATCGGAGGGGCTTATGTCGGTTTTGACGGAGATAACAAAAATGTGTCGTTAAACCCGTTTGATGCGGCCGATACCCCGAACAACCGCGCCTTTTTAAGACGCTGGATGAAGGCTATTACGATGACGGATGATGCCTTGTCAGAGCGTGAAATCGGGCGTGCCGTGACAACCGCATTTGATTATTTAAGGCCGGAAGAAAGGATTATGAAAAACCTTTATAAAAGCTGTTTTTCGCCGACGGGAAATATGAGGCGGGAAATGTATCGCTGGGTTAATCCTGAGCAGTACGGTAATATTTTTAATGCCGAAAACGACAGTCTTGATTTGAAATCAAAACGTTTTATGGCGTTTGACTTTACGCATATTTTTGAAGATGATACATTAGCACCGGCCGTCATCAGCTATATTATGCATCGTATTCAAAGCGAAACGGGTGAAACGGGCGTGCCATCGCTGATTATGATCGATGAAACGGCGCCGATGCTTAAGCACCCGATGTTCAGAGATTATTTTATCATCGGTTTGCAGGAAGGTCGTAAAAAACGTCAGGCTTATCTGTGCGCCTTTCAACAGCCCAATATCATTGATAAATTAGGCGTCGGTGAGGTTATCCGCGGTCAATGCCAAACGATTTTGTTTTTCAGAAACCCGCAAGCCATGCCTGAAGATTATGCGACGTGGAACTTAACGCAAAGTGAACTTGATTTTGTGTTTGGCAAGACATATCGCGATTTTCCGTATGCTATTTTGCTTTCACGGCCGGCAACCGGCGAATCGGTGATTTTGGATGTCAATTTAGGTGCTTTGGGCCCGTACTTAAAGCTTTATAATTCGGGCAGAAAGAATGTTTTATTGGTTGAAAGTTTAATCAAAGAATACGGTGAAGACAACTTTGTTACAAAATATTTAAATATTGCCTGATAAAGACGAAATTATTTTGAAAGTATAAATACTTGTGTTAAGATTGATGTAAAACAGGAGGTCGAGATGATGAAAAGATGTTTTTTGAAAACAAGCGGTGTTATGGCAGCTGTTTTGATGCTGTATTCGGCGCGGGCAAATGCATTTTTGTGGCCGACATTTGATATATCAGCTATAGCGCAAGCGATTGAAACAAAAGCAACAGAAGCGCAAAAACAAATGTCAGAGGTTGAATCGACCATGTCGACCGTCAATATTCAGCAAACGCTCGGTGATAATCTGGCAGGTATTACCAAATTAAAAGATCCGGCAAAGGAAGCGCAAAAGAAAAAAGAAAAAATGGAAAAACAGCAAAAAAGAATGCAAAAATTTGCTGAGCTAAAGAAAAAATATGATGCAGCCAAAAAGAAATATGACGCAGCTAAAAAGAAATATGATGAGGTAAAAAAGGACGTTGACGGTGTCAAAAAACAGGCTGAAGGTTATATCAATGATGCAAAAGAGGCCTACGGACAAGCAAAAACAGCTTATGAAGAAGGAAAAAAGCAGGTTGATTCAGCCATTAATGAAGCCAAAAAAGCCTATAATGACGCACAAGAGGCCGTTAACAGTGCAAGAGGCCAGATTGAAGGCGCCGTTAATACGGTCAATGAAGCCAAAAATCAAATCAATAATGCTAAAGATACGGTCAGTCAGGCTTTTGGACGAGAGAGTTCAGGGTCGGAAGCTTTGGGCGGAACTGGTTTTTCAATCGGCAGTACGCTTGAAAGTGATGATGGTTCTTGGTATGCACAAGAAGAGAATTTTAATATCACGGATGATTTGTTTGTAGATGATGAAGATACGTTGCCTTATAATGCGCCAGCAGTTCAGACGATTGCGCCTGCAAGGCCTGCCGTTATATCCACTAATCCCTCCGGTGTAAACTATACGGGGGGTGTTACACCTGTTTTGCCTGCGGTTGCGCCTGTTTTGCCGAGTGAAATGTTTGGCACAGATGAGGCTCAGAGTGAAGACATTTTAATTAAAGAACAAAAAGGTGTTGTATCTCCTGTTACTAAGGAGGATATCGAGGCGCTTGACGGCATGTGGGAAGAGGGCGCCGATACCGGCACAGAAGCGTCAGATATAACAGAAGGAAAACTGAATGCTGATGCAGAGCTTAAAAAAGGTGATTTGATAAAAGAAGGTGCCGCAAATAATGATAAAAAAGCATCTGCCGTTTCTGTAGCTCCGTCGCAAAGCAAAGAACCTGCGATTATGAAAAACACCTCACCGCAAAGTACACAATCAGTTGCTCCTAAAGCAGTTTCTCCGCAAAAAGATGTTGGGCCGAAGGCTTTCGGTAGAGTATCGTACAACAGCTATATTTCAATGAGTTTTGCCGAGGAACAAACGTGTCCGAAGAACTGCGGCAAAGTCGGTTTTAATGAAAAATCAGGTCGTGTGTTGCCCGATGAACTTGCAGATTGGTGTTGCATCGGATTTGATAATGCAACTGATGAGAGCTTTGAAATTGATGAAGATGCCATGTCGTGCTGTATTAAAACGATTTGTGAGGATTTAAATGCAACTGATAGCAGTGTTCAGCAAGAAAATATGGATAGGTTTAATAAATTGCGTGCACAGGCGATTGCGGCTAATTTTGCTTTTGCCTCAGAGATGAAACAAAAATATTCGACAACACAAACCGAAGAAGATCTTGACAATGTCAAAACCGCGGCTTCGGGGTCTGTGACAAGTCAGTTAGGCGGCAATGCGGAAATTACAAGTGTTGATGTCGACGTGCAAAAAGATACGCTTTTAATCAAGGCCGGTATCTTAGAGATGTCGGTGATTGATTCGATTGTATCATATTGTCAAAACTATACGGATGCTCAGCAATGAAAAAAGTAATTGACATTGTTGTTTTGGTGATAATGACGCTTTTGACTTTTGAAGTAAAAGCGGATATGGAACCGGTGGAAAAAACAGAGCGGGAACTTACTAAAATAGAATCTTTTAAAGAACAAGTTGCTGCTGTTAAAAAGGCTGAGTCTGCCGTCAAAGCGACCGAAACACAAGCAAAAGGATTATTAAACCAAGCAAAAGGACAATTTGATTCTGCAAAATCGGCCATAGAAGATACCGTCAAAAAGACAATGGCGACGGTAGAAGCAATCAAAAACGGTGATATTATGGGCGCTTTGCAAAATGTTGAATTATCCGGCATAAAGGGTTTGTTTGACGGTTCAAAAGTGACAACGGAACAGGAAGATGCCGTTTTAGAAACAATGACGCGCGAAAAGGGTGATAATTCCATCGAAAATCAGAAAAAATTGGCCAAAGTTTTGAACGGGAAAGAGGGTATTGAGGTTGCCAATGCATTTGCAAAAGCATTTGTTACGCGTCAAAAACTGGCTCAGGAATCCGATGAAATTGAAAATCCCGAAGACATGTTAACGGCACAAAAGCTTGCTCAAGAGGCTCAGATTGCTTCTATCAAGCGGTATCGCGAAAACATTTTGCTTGAAGCGACACTCCAAGAATACAGAATGTCAACGGCTTTGAGCGGTATGGTCAGAAGCAGCGCCGAAGATGAGGGAGGTCAAGATGAATAATAAAAGACTTTTTTATATCATTTTTGCTTTTTTTGTCTTGCATGCCGGTTTAGCATCGGCAGGGTTGAAAATTGATGTTGCCGCAGAAGGAGAAAGCGCATCGGCTACCATTTCGACACTAAAAACCAATGCGCTTGACAAAGTTAACGCGGCGGCAAAAAAATTTCAGGAAAGCAAAACCGGCCAAAAACTGATTGTTGCTTATGAAAAAGCGCAAGCTGAACTCGGTAAACTTAAAAGTGACATCAAAGCCGGCAAGGAAATGTACGATGAGGCCAAAAAAACATATGACAAAGGCAAAGAAGTCTATGATATCGGAAAAAGTACTTATGAAGAGGGAATGGAGCATCTTGAAAGTACTCAAACAGCATCGACCCTGACGCTGGAAAAAGAGCGCGCACAGATCAATGAGGATATCAATGCCAGAAAAAAGGTCTTAAAAGAAGAGCTGTCGGCGCGTGTTCAAAATGCGGCCGAAAATGAAAAGATATATCAGGCGCTTGCCGAATTGGCATCAACGGATGAGGAAAAAGCACTTGCGGATGAAAAAATTAAGGAAACGCAAGATCAAAAGTCGACGTATGAGCAAAATTTAGCCGATGTTTTGGGCGGAAATGATGATTATTTTGAAAGCGATGAAGAATATCAAAACTTAAATCGAAAGTTGGAAGAAACAAATCAAAAACTTGAAGATGCCAAAACTGCCCTGATTGGGGCTGCGGGCGGTATCGCGGCGATGGCTGTCGGAAAACTGATTTCATACACAAAAGAGCAAAAAAAGAAGATGTATGATGAGGCTCAAGATGCCAATTTTGTATCTGCCGACAAAGCTTTAGATGATAAAAGCGCAAAAAAAATCAATAAAAACAGACGAGAGGTATTTAAAGATGATATTGCTTCTGCTTTTGTGGCAATTGCGAATACCAGAATAAAAACAAACGAAGTTGAAGAAAAAAATGATGATACAAAGTTTAATATTAAAGAAGCCGATGTGGCGGTTGATACCAGAAGGGCGATTACAAACGATCAGGCGGTTATGATATTTGAGCGAATGGCAGATGATTTTGTTATCGAATCAGCGATTTTAAAACTGGAAAGTTCAGAAACATTGCTTCACCAAGATTATCGGCAAAACAACCCAAACAAAAATTCTGCACAGATTGACTTAGATCAATATAAAACGACTAAAGGCGACTTAGAACAAGGCGGCAGGAAAGGAGAATGACATGAAAAAACATAAAAGTTTTGTTTTGGCAGGTATCCTGTTTTTTATCACAAAGGCATCATTTGCTTTTATGGAACCACCTCCGGGACCCGGTACGCCGACGGCTCATATCCCTCAAGATGCGATTTTGGCTGTCAAAAACTTTTTTAAGGATGCGCAGACGAAAATTGAAGATTTTCAAAAAGATCTCGAAGGTAACTTAAATGACATTAAATCGGCTGGTAATTTTATTCCTTTCAAAACAGATGAATCTCCTTTAAAGAAAAAAGACGGAGAACCGACAAATCCCGCATTAAAAGAAATTGTGCCGTCAAAAACAATTGATATTACGAATGAAGAAGAGGTGTCTAAAAAATTTCACGAACTGTTTTTAAAGTATCCGATGGATTTAATCAATTATTTGCCGGTTGAAAATCGCGAATATGCCAAAAAAGTTTATCGAAACAAGCGTATTGAATTTGCAAATGACAGTACGTTGGAGCTTGACGTTGCCGTCAGGGATTTGGAAGAAAAAAGATTGCCCGCCATTGAAAAAGAAATCAAAGAGCTCAGCAAGTGTTTTGTTCAGGGCAACGAAGGTATATCCGCAACATGTCAAAGTGCATCGCCTTCAGATGAAGAACTGGGCAATGTGGTCAATGAATATAAGCTTCATAAGATTAAAGATAATTATGCGCGTATGATGCAAGAATTGGTTGCGCTTAAAATTCAATCACAAGCGGCAATGTCGTTGCAAAAGAATTTGGAACCCGTTAATGAAGATGAAAAAATTAAGGATTCTAAGGATTCGGATAAGACAAGTTTTGACCTAAAGCATTATGAAAAGACGCAAAAAAGTTCATTTGCACAAGCTTTTCTTACAGAAAAGGTAAAAAAAGAATCTGTCGCGCCCAAAAAGGAAAAGACTGTTTCATCGCCGAAAACAGAACCTAAGGGGCTAGAGCTTGTGCCATCGCCCAAATATAAAGAACATTCTCCGTTTGAGGGGGCAGAAGATAACTTAAAGGCATTGCCTGTTTTGGACGGCATATATCAACTTTATTCCAAAGCGCAAAAAATGCATAATATGAAACAGCAAATGCCTGATTTGCGAGGGCCTTTTATCGAATATGCCAAGATGACTTTGTTGCACGAAAAGGCTATTGAAAAACTGGCTCAATCTGAAAAAAACGTTTATGATTATTGGCGCACATATTTGCCTGCCGAAGATGCCGCGGATTTGTGGTTTGGAAAAGGATGCAACTATAAAAGCGTTAAGGTCGGCGAAAGATGCATCAGCCCCACCGGTTGTGTGGCAGATACGGGTTATGAAATTTATGAGCGTCCTCTTATCTCTTGTCCTGATGATGTTTTTTCCGTGACGGCATATGATAAAAGACGCGGTTTGTCGGCAGAAGCAATTGATGCTTTTAAGCTTGCAAAAGCAGATAGTGTGCTTGCGCTTGGTAATGATGCCTTAAATCTGCCGATTATCAATACGAATGCAGACGTTGATTTATCTTCAGGTGAAAAAAGTTTATCGGCGGTTATAGGCAATCAAAAGCTTGAGGACGAATCAACGGGGCAATATGCCGAAGAGGAATTAAGAGCTCAGGATCTTAATCGTTGGCAAATCGGTTCTGAAATTTCAAAAAAGCTCGGAAAAGATGAAGGCGGACAAATTTCATATCCTATTTGGGAAGATCAAAAGCTTTTTTATGATCAATATATCTTAGAAAAATACAAAAATATGCTGGTCTTTTTTAATCAGCCTCAGGCGCAAGTGGCGGTTTTTGACATTGCAAAAAAAATAAGCAATGCTATGAAAATTGATGAAAATGATGTTAATGCGTATAAGAACAGCTTATCAGATGATGATGAAAATAAAGCTCAAAAAGTTGCTGCTTACAGAAAAAAACTGGAAGAAAAATTGCATCAGATAAAAAATCAGACTTCAACGCGAATTTCTTCAGATGCAACAGCTTTTGAAAAAAAATTTGCGACGACGGAACAGTCAGCTCTTGCCGCTTTGAAACAAAAATTTGATCAAGATATGCTTGATTTGTCTGAAAAATATGCAAAGACAAAAGCTCTTTTGGAAGAAAAGAAGGAAGAAGCATTTGCTCAAATTGACGATTTAAGAGCAAAAATGAACGAGAAAAAAACGCATTATAATACGCTTAAAAGCGAAGTTGACGGCGCGCGTTCACAAATCGAAAGTGAAAATCTTTCAAAAAATGTGGCCGATGAAAGACTTAAAAAAGATCCGTCATATGTCAGTCGAGACAAAGAAACTGCCGATGAAAATATCAAAGAGCAGGAAAATATCGCTCAAAGCGCGGAAAGTCAGGCAGAAACGGTTTTAGAAGGTGTCGAAGCTGATGAAGAAACAATGGAAAGATTAAATGAAAATGTCAGAAAATATGATGAAGATATAAAATCGGCACAAAAAGATTATATTACCGAAGCCGTTGCCTTAGAAGCAACCTATTTTGATGATATGCATCACCTGATTGATGCAAATCTTTCCGGTTTAAGTTTGCCCGTTATTGCAGGTGCGCCGCCAGGAGATACTTATACAGATGAAATTTATGCCATAGCACGTTCCGTGTTTGAGGGCTTTAGGCAAAATGCACAGCAGGCCGTTAACCGCGCGCATCAAAAAATTGTTGCTTTGGGCGAAGAAAAGTATACACAAGGCGAGTTGGTTTTGAGTATTCATAAACAAATGCTTGCAGAAATTAAAAAAGCAGCAGTAGCGTCGGTAACAAAGCGTTTAGCGGGCATTGTTATCAGCAGCAGTTCTGTTGTCAATAATGCATCTGATGTCATTTATCTTGCAATGCTTAATGGTGATTGCGCCGGTGCAGGTTGTGATAAACCCGATACGCTCTACTTTGTAGGTTTAACTCCGAAAGCCCGTGATTTTACGGCGCCGAAAGCGCTGACGGCTGAAAGATATCCGCCGTTGCGCGAAGTTTTGCACTTTGACGGGGCAGATTTTGAAAATGTCTTGAAAATAATTTTGCCGAATAATCAGGTCAAAACATCGCGCAAAGAATTTTTAGCAGCCATCAATTATGTGCCGGAGATTTGGCTGCTGATATTGGAACCAAATGGTTTTGTTGAACGCGATGTTGATGTTGCTCAAATCTTAAATGGCAGAGAAAAGTCAAATAATCCGTTGACAGCTTTTTTAAGTGATATAAAGCAATATGTCGAAAATGAACAATTTCTGAAAGCAAAAGGTGAAAGTCCCGCAAAACTACCGGTTGGAGAATTGTCACTTTTGCTTAAGTATGATGACGGCTTGACATTTACAAAGTCAATTATGGACATTATGGCTTATTTTGATGAAGACAGCGAAGCCGATGTAGATGAGATAAAAGAATATGAGCATCGCCTTTTGACGCGCAATCAAATTGGTGATTATCTGATGTTTGTTGATACCGAAGAAATTTATCAAACAGAGCTTGATAATCTTAAAGTCAAAATGGATGAAGCGCGGCGTGATATAGAAGAGGTATTACAAGATGCTTATTGCCCGAATATTCCGATGCCTGAAAAATTGAGTGTTGCCGAATATATTGCTAACCAAACGACATATGATGCTGTTTTGAAATGTTTAGAAGACAACAAGAATCTGTTTATTTCTGAAGGTTTGAAGCTTGAAGGTCAATTGCCCATGCCATTTGAAAGTGAATACTTGATTGAGCGCAAAGCTAAACTTGATCGTATGCGCCGCGCATTGGAAATGGATAATGAAGAGCTTGTTTTTATTTCGGATAATACAGAGCCTGATACGAAACTGACAGAAAAGATTAAAACAAAGCGTGCAGATAATCAGGTTATCGGCAGATACGGTGAAGAAGCGATGGCCGAGTTTGAAAGAAATATGGAACAATTTGAAGAACCCTTCAGAGCGAGATACTAAAATGAGGATGGTCAATGAATAATCGCTTAGAAAATAATCAACAAACATTAAGTCTTGATGCTCCTAATGGTTTAAATCAAGCGTATGTATCAGTCGATGCGCCCAAAGTGTCGAAGTTAAAAGAAGCGTACTATCAGTGGGTTGCCAGGTTGACTATTTTGGTGTGCATTGTCTCGCTTGCTTTTTTTGCAAGTGCGTCGCTTGTCTTGTTTCGGATGGCGCCATTGGTGACGATTGAGCCGTTTTTAATTATCAGACAGGATAATTCCGATTCAATGGTCAGGTATGAGACAATTGCGCAAGATATGGCCTCCAACAAACAGATGATGGAAACATTTATTAAACAATATGTCACGATGCGCAATGCCGTCATTAATGACGAACGCGAAATGCAGGCAAGATGGTTTGCAGGCGGCATTGTCAACTATCTTTCGGCGCCACGCGTTTTTATCGATTTTAACAATCAACAAGTGCCTGAAATGAACAATTTACTCAGAGAAAAAGTTGTGCGTGATGTTGAGGTGATATCTGTTGCCAAAGTCGGCGGTGAGCGCAGTCCGGTATGGAAGGTTGATTTCAGAACATATGATTTATCTCCTCAAACGCAAAATTCAGAGACAGGTCGTATGGTTTTAACAACGCGCTATTGGACAGCTTCCGTAACGGCATTTTTTATCAAAGAACGTATGTTTAT
Organism: uncultured Pseudomonadota bacterium; assembly: GCA_902785935.1. Classification (GTDB taxonomy): domain Bacteria; phylum Pseudomonadota; class Alphaproteobacteria; order RF32; family CAG-239; genus UBA1254. Next base: position 318 of record CADAAN010000009.1, on the reverse strand, counting down.
GGCCAAAAGGCTGATGAATCCTTTAGGGTTCACGGTTGTCAGGTATTCGCAAACCGAAGTCGAAATCTTATAAAAAAAACGCGTTTAACAGGTTACTGCTTGAAAGTTTTTCGCTTATGTACGCTTTTTTGTACACATCGCTCAAAACTTTCAGCGCATTAACGCATGTTAAACGCGTTTTTATTTATTGTGGCAGGTTACTGCTTGAAAGTTTTTGCCTATGTATGCTTTTTTGTACACATCGCTCAAAACTTTCAGCGCATTAACGCATGTTAAACGCGTTTTTATTTATTGCGGCAGGTTACTGCTTGAAAGTTT
>CADAAN010000008.1 GCA_902785935.1 uncultured Pseudomonadota bacterium | reverse complement strand
CATCGCATCAAATTTTGACGATGCCCCGAAAATTTCAACATCAGGTGTAAAAGTAATTGATGTGCCGCGTCTGTTTGGTGCATTTGAAACAAACTCAAGCGCGGTTAAGGGCTTGCCTTTTGAATAGACCTGACGATAAAGCTTTTTATCACGCGCGACTTCAACAATCAGTTCTGACGAAAGCGCGTTGACGACCGACAGACCGACACCGTGCAAGCCACCGGATACCTTATAAACACTTGAGCCGAATTTACCGCCGGAATGGAGTGTTGTCAAAATAACTTCCAAAGCCGATTTTCCGGGATATTTCGGATGTTCATCAACCGGAATACCGCGGCCGTTGTCCGTGATGGTGACAGAGTTATTTTCATGTACCTCAACATCTATATGATTGGCATATCCGGCCACTGCCTCATCCATGGAGTTATCCAAAATTTCGGCCACCAAATGGTGAAGTGCCGTTTCATCGGTGCCGCCGATATACATGCCTGGACGATAACGTACGGGCTCCAAGCCCTCCAAAACATCAATATCTTGGGCGGAATACTGTTCTTTAACCGCCAAATTCGTTTCAAATAAATCTGCCATTTTTCTTATTCTCTTTTAGCTCGCATTCAGAGCCTAATCGTTTTATCTTGCCCGATTTATATATCTTCTTAAAGCATTTCTCAAGTTAAATTTATAAAAAAACCACATTTTTTTGAAAAAAGACTTGACAAAAAATCGGGGAGGGTAAACTGGAGATGATAAAAAAGCTATAAGGCAAATATTTTTACCCTTGTCATAAGGTGGCAAAAATGATGCCCATCAATGCGGCATTTATTACCGCTGACGGTGAATTTGTGCCGTCAAACCTGCTTGAAAAAAAAGCCGGCACAAATTTGTGTGGGTTAATGCCGAACAAGGAGCTCTTTATCTTGATATGAAAGTGATGCCTCAGCCATTACGGAAGATGTGCCTTCTTTATCAGGGATCTCCTCAATGGTATCCCGGCAAGAGGCTCCTTATAAAGAGATAACCCCTCTTCTAACCTGCGTATCTTAAAACAGTACGCGGGTTTTTTTATACGTCATTCTTAAAAAAAAACATCTTGACAAATATTTTGATGTATGGTTAAATGAAAATGTAACCAAAATGGTTGCGGTGTCTAAGAAACACAATTTTCCGCATAACTCCTTTCAAAGAGGAGTTGTTGAGATAAGCGCTTTTAGTGACGAATAAGGCAGACTGTGCGGAAACAGTTTCTTAGCTCCTCCACTTTAGATATTTTCTGAAGTGTTTTTTTGGTTTGTCACAACAATCCGTCTTGAAAGACTTATTTCAATAATATGGGAGATATCATATGAAAAAATGTGTTTTGATTTTAAGCATTTTTATTCATTTTAATGCAAACGCACAAGAACAATCCTCAGGCTATTGCGGACCAAAAGATGATAATGGCAATTTTGGGATAAATTGTGAGTGGAAGTATGACCATGAAAGTAAAACACTCATAATTTCAGGACAAGGAGCAATGTTTAACACAAGCAATATGTATGCTCATCCATGGTCAAAAGACACATCATTTTATAAAGATATTGAAAACATCGTAATAGAAAACGGAATCACAAACATAGGCTCACATGCTTTTTATATCGCAACGAACTTAAAAAATATAAAAATGCCTGATACTTTAACTCAAATCGGTTGGAACGTATTTGGCGGGACACAATTAACTTCATATAATATTCCAAGTTCCGTGACATATATAGGAGGTTCTAGCACTTATCCTGTTTTTACAAAAAATACGACGGAAGTTTACTGTTCCGAAGCTCAGCGCAAAATGTGCGAAGAGGCTCTTTCCTGGTCAGGACTTAGCATCGATGTTTTGAAAAGCTATAAAAAAGATGGCAATGAATACTATTACAATGGTAGGTGGTACAAAACGGTCAATGATATCGGTACTGAAAATTATATTGTCAAGCGTATCTATACCATTGAAGAAGCCAATCTAGTGGCAAAAAAGACCAATACGGTTAGCATCAAATACCGATAAAAATGAGATGCTGGAAACAAATCCGAGCATATCAATAAAACATATCCTCAAGCATTCATCAACGCATCTGAAAAGCGTTTTTGTAATGTTTAAGGTGCCATCGTGCGACAAAAATAGCATCAAACCTAACGTCATAACCCCTAAATTCTCTGTGTCGGGCAAGATAAACTTCCGCCGCACGCAAAATTCGTTTTTGCTGAGCCGGTTTGATGGCATAAAGAGCTGATTTTATGTCTTGACGCTCTTTGACTTCAGCAAAAACAATCGTTTTTCCTTTCAAGGCAACGATATCAATTTCGCCGCAACCGAAACCGCGGCCCGTGATATAATTTTGCTCAATAATACGATAAAATTTGAGGCGGAGCACCATGCGCGCCAACATTTCAGCCAAATTTCCTTTTTGTTTTTTATTCATTTTTGAGCCTTAAAGCCAAATCATAAACATCGCTTTTTTTGGCGCCGCTCAACAAGCTTACTTCTTGCACGGCATCTTTAACACTCATCGTCTTTAACCTTTTTTGAAGTTCAGAAGCAATATCAACTTGTGTATCATTTGTATTCGGCGGAGCTATCATCAACACAATTTCGCCTTTGGGCGGTGTTTCTTTATAATATGTGCAAAGTTCTTGAGCCGTACCGGTCCGGCACTCTTCATAAATTTTTGTAATCTCGCGCGCGACGGCAATTTCTCTGCCTTCAAACGGCTCAGACATCGCATTTAACGTATCTGTCAACCGCGGTGCCGTTTCATAAAAAACAAGCGTTGTGTTGATATTTTTGAGCTCTGAAAACAAATCGGCACGCGCTTTTTGCTTATTCGGGATAAACCCTGCAAACATAAAACGATTGGTCGGCAGGCCTGAAATTTGTAAAGCCGAAATCACGGCAGATGCACCTGGAATCGTTGTCACGCTTAAGTTTTGCGCACGACACAACTTGACAAGCTTATATCCCGGATCCGAAATAAGCGGAGATCCGGCATCGCTGATAAGCGCAACAGATAAACCGCTTTCAATCATTTCAACAATTTTTGAAGCCACTTTATCTTCACGATGGTCTTCATAACAGATAAATTTTTTATCCGTCGCAAGCCCCAAAAGCGTAAATAATTTTTTTGACACACGTGTGTCTTCACAAGCAATCACATCAGCATTTTTGAGGACATCCAAGGCTCTGAGCGTGATGTCATTTAAGTTGCCGATAGGTGTTGCGACGATATAAAGTCCGTTTTTTAACATGGATAACTCTTTACATTTGATTTTTTTTAAATTACATATAAAACATTGTTTCTTACATTAAAGCATTAAAGGAAAATTGCAAGTGTTAAAAAAAGTATGCCTCTGTTTTATGGCGCTCATTTTATTCGGTTGTTCGCAAATAATACCTGGTTTATCGCAAAAAAAGCCTGTTCAGGGTTATTCATACCATGCCTACAAAAGTGCGGATGAGTATACCAACGATTTGAAAAAAGATTCGTTTAAGGTTGCAATGTTGTTGCCGCTTTCAGGCAAGGCATCGACTTATGGCAAAGGTTTGCAAAATGCGGCCATGATGGCGATTGAAGATACATCAAACACGCATCTTGAAATCAGATTTTATGACACAAGGAGCACGGGTAGCGGTGCTTTAGAGGCTTTTCATCAGGCTGTTGCAAACCATGCAAAATTGATATTGGGCCCTTTGACGGCTGATGAAGTTTCGGCTGTTTCGCCATCTGCAAAACGAGAAAATATACCTGTCATATCATTTTCAACCTCGCCTCAGGTTTTGGGTGGCGGTGTTTATACCATCGGGCTTCTCGCAGATGAGCAAATTGAGCGAATCGTGTCATATGCCGCATCTCAGGGACGGCAGAATATCGCTGTTGTTGTCCCCGATTCCGCATCAGGTCTTAATATTGCAAAATCGGCTTTTGATGCAGCAGCTCAGCATGGCGCACGCGTATCAAAAATCGGTTTTTATGAGCCCTCCTCTCTTGAGTTTTCGGATTTAGTTCAAAAGATGGTTGCATCAAAAAATTTTGATACAATATTGATTGCCGAAACAGGCAGTCGCTTAAAGGCAATTGCATCAACATTCGGCTATTATGATGTCTCATATCCCGACGTTTTATTTATCGGGACATCTGTTTGGGAAAACACGAATTTGACGAAAGAAACAACCCTCTATCATGCGATTTATCCATCCATTTCGCGCGTACATGCCGATTATTTCAACAACAAGTACAAAGATTTGTTTTTAGAACAGCCAAACAGCCTCTATACTTATGCTTATGATGCGGTAGCGCTTGCATCGGCTTTAAGCGGCAAAGATGAATCTTTGATGCACGCATCTATCACAGACCCGGACGGTTATGTCGGGATTAACGGTGTTTTTAAGATTAATCAGGACGGTACAAATACGCATAGTTTAGATATCGTCAAGGTGACCCAAAACGGCTTAGAGGTTACAGACAGCGCACCTAAGAAAATAACGCCGAAGTTGTATCAAGCTCCCGTTTATCCTACCATGATGCCTGAAATTTATGGCAAAAATGCTGATGTTGTATATCAAAAACTATCTCCAAAACCGGCAGCCCCGACTTATTTTAATATGTTTTAGCTGTTGACTTTTGATAAAAAAACAAAATTCGCTTAAAATTAAAAAAGCTCGCACCACGTGATGCGAGCTTCTTGTTTAATTTCAAGCAAAATCTATTCATTGGATTGAATGGGTTCTGCCGGACGCGGGCCGTGCGGACCGAAATGTCTGCTGCCTTTATCCTTAAAGCCTTCATGATGGCGCATTTCTTCTCTTTTTTTCTTCATATCCTCAAATTTTGTTGTTTGCTCGGGAGTTAAGATTTTTTCAAATTCTTCCATGTTTTCGCGGCGTTTTTCATCCATTTTTTCACGCAAATCTTTCATTTCATTCATTAACGGCTCAATTTCTTTTTTGCCTTTTTCGCGAATTTGCTCGGCTTTTTGTTGCTGTTCTTCGGTTAAATTGAGTTTTTTAGCCATTTTTTCAGCCATTTTGTGATGCATTTCTTCGCGGTCGAGTGAATGTTCAACCTTTGAGGGAGCGTGAACTTTAAGGCTCACATTCTCTGCATGCGCATTGTTTAAAATTAATCCGCCTGAAACAATCGTTGTTGCAAGCAATATCGGTAATATGTTTTTTTTCATAAGTTTTCTCCAAGTAAAGGGGTTAAAGTTGTTTTCAAAAGTTCTTTTGCTTTGTGTCGCCTTGATTTGACTGTTCCTTCCGGAATTTTAAGCTTCAGAGCGATATCAGCAACCGACATTTCTTCAAAATCGGCCATAATAATAATTTCGCGATAGATTTTGGGCAAATCATCCACTGCCTTTAAGACGATTTTTTGGCGCCTTTTTTGATCAAGTCGCTCTTCGTTTTTCGGCTTAACGGAAGCATTTTGCAAACAAATCTCGCTTGAAATTTCTGCCTTTGAGATTTTGTAGGACTTTGATCTGAAATAATCACGGCAAAGGTTGGCGGCAAGCATACAAATCCATTGTTTTAATTTACCCTGTTCTTTGTATTTTTGCCTGTTTTGCCAAGCTTTGATGTATACTTCCTGCTCTAAATCCTCATTTTCAGAACCGGTCATTTTTTTAATCACAGCTTTGACATATTTTTGATTTTGTTCAATAAAATTTGTCATCAGCTGACTTTCAATAAACCGTATTCATCAACGGGCAAGCCCAAATCTTCAATCACAGAGCCGACTTCAAGCGTATCTATTTCATCAGCCCATATATCATATATCGGGCTTTGTGCATGAAAAGATGTGTTAAAGCTCAAAAACAGCGCCGCAAAACACGGCATAACAGAACAAATGCCGACCGCTATACGCCGATTTTTCTTTCGCTTCATATAAAGCGGCTTTGCCTCATTTAAAAGTAGTTCTAACTTGTCCATATTCAATCTCCTGACAACAATATATAACGAAAAAATTTAAAATTCGGTTCAAATTATTTTTTTAGATCATCAATATTTTTTTAAGAGATACGTTGTAAAAAAAGTTTCAACAACATATTTAAAGAACGGGATTAATCAAATGTTTCAAAAAATAAATGCTTTTTGGTCAGCTATTGTCGGCCCTTCAACAAAAAAAACCACAGATGCGCCATCCGTTTGCGATAAAGGTGCTTATACACCGACTTATCTTTTAATGGCAAAGGACTTAGACAGCAGAGAATCACAAATTTTTGAGGCTGCTGTTTTTAAGCTTTGTATCACGGCCGCCGTTAAATCAGTCTATCGCAGTGCCATTTTAAAAATCTTAGATGATTATATAAAAAATAATCCGACTGATACGAATCGCCGTGAGTACATCACACAATGCATGTCTGAAATTTAGGATATCTGAAGTTATACACAACTAATGATATAAAATATTATTTTAATTCAAATTTTAGTTGATTTTATCTCCGAATCGGTCTACCTTTCTTTGTGTAAAGGTGAAGAGTTTTTTTCACCATAAGTTAAAAATAACGAAAGGATTTATATATGACGACCGGAACTGTAAAATGGTTCAACACCAAAAGAGGCTATGGTTTTATTGAGCCTTCAAACGGCGGAAAAGATATTTTTGTACATATCTCAAAGCTTGAAGAAAAAGGTATCAGACGGCTTTTTGACGGGCAAAAAGTGAGTTATGAGCCTTATGATGACAGGGGGCGAATCGCAGCAGGAGAAATTGAAGTATTATAAAATATAAAATGCTCACCAAAAAAACAGAGCCTCCACTAAGGGGGCTCTGTCAATTTTTTTTGCGGCTAGCAGAACAAGCTACAATATGCCGCAAACAGTGTCATCATACCCCATAAGAGGTATTTGACGTGCGGTTTGCTGTACTGTTCTCTTTCATACTCCTTCACACTTCCGAAGATTTCGTCAGGGGTCTGAAGGTAGGTATGGTACCAACCTATGGCGGCGTATAAAACAACCGTCAAAAGTTTTGAATACCACACTGTTGCCGGAGCAAGCGACCACAGCAGTCCCAACACAATCATGTAGATTGCAAAGGACCACATAATAGCGTTCGCTCTTTCTTTATCTTCCACATTGCTCCATGCTGCAAACACAGACAGCAGGGAAACAATGAGGATGACAGAACGGCCACCTTCAAAAGTGATGGCCTTCATAGCAACCATAGCAACCACCATTATCACAGTGATTGCAGCGGCTAAGCCGCAAAAAACATTTTTTTTCATATCTAAATAATTTTTTAATTTCTATTTGGAGACTTCATTATAACACCATTTTAATAAAAATCAATAATAAATTTGACAAAAGCAAAAAAATATCGTATGATGCATAAAAAGGAGATAAAATATGGATGCAAAAAAAGTTTTGAAGACGACCGGCGGCGTTGCGCTTTATAGTGTGGGCGTTGCTGCAGCCCTTACAAAATATGGCCTGCACGTTGCAGATGTGGTTTTAAGCGGTGCAAAAAATCTTGCCAATCATTTTGTGAACGCGCCTGATTTAAAAATCGGTACAACATTGATGGCTGATACACAAAAAGGTGTTGGAAAAATATCTAAATATCTTATGAAAAAAGGCAAGGAGTTAATCGACTGATGCAACAGGAAGGTGATTATAAAGTCATTATCACAAATGAGGGGATTTTGGTCTTTTTGATAAAGTCGCGGCAGACTGAGCCTTTCAAGCCTTTTTTGCTTTATGACGGGTCAAAGCATGCAACGCTTTATCGCTCGGAAGACGAAACAATCGCGCTTGATTACTTAGATGATCGTTTACCCCCGATTTTAGACAAGCAGGATAAGGTCTTGATTATGGAACTTGATGATGAACTTGAAGATGTTTTGCGATCATATGAGGCGCCGATTAAGCACATCAAACGCAATACATTTGTTGAAAATCTTTAGTTTTATTTGCATCAAAAGTTGTAAGAGTGCTTTTTTAAGCCTCTTTTTTTTTGCTTTATCGGATTTTCAAAAAAATGCTGTTTTTCTGCAAAAGTTCCTTGACAAAAACAAAATTTTTGTTATTATCTCTGTATCAAAAGACCATATTTATGTTTAACCTATAAATCTCAAATCATTATGGAAAAAAAATTAACAACCGTATTTTTTCAAGATACGGAAGGTCATTGGCTTAAAAATGCGATTGACCTTGGCGCGTTTCGCTCAAAATTTCCGCTGATTGGCGCAAGAGCTGTTTTGCAGCCGCGGGCAATTTATTCTGAAATGTTTTTGAACATTTTTGAGCTTTGCCGCTTAGGCTTGATCAAATTTGAAAATGATTTTGCCATCACTGATTACGGCGGCGGCAAATCCAATGTACTCAATTTTGACGGCTTGATGTGGGCGGCCAACGTCGACGGCTTCACTGTTGCCAAGGAATACGGCTCCACATTCGATGAAGTTGTCGAAAACGGCTTGGTGATGTTCAAAACAATTTCATCTTTCAAGCGCATGACTTCAAAGGCCGTTGAAGCATATGATTACGGCATCACCGTCACGGTGCGCAATTTTGACACAGGCATCAATGCTTATGAAAAACCGCTTGAAGGTCAGGCAGAAATTGTTTTTTGCAACAGTCTTCTTGCACATACACCCCTTGAGGACATTTCAAGCACGCTTACCGCAATTGAATCGGCCGGAAAATATGTTTTTCTGACCATTCCTCTACGACCGTCGGCAAACTATGTTGTCATAGCTCAAGACAAGCTTTTCAAAAATGCCGAAAGCGTATCTGAACCGCCGAAAGATGCCATCGTTTTGCAAAAAGCTGAAAACGGCTATTTGCTGGCTGAAAATGTTTGTGTCCTTTCAAAAAATGACTGGAAACGCATTTTGGGCAACAAATGGACCCTGCTTCCTTCATCGGATTACACGTCCGTTTGCGCCGTCAATTTTACGCCGAGTGCCGGCTTTGTCGACAAGCGCAGACAAGTGATTTCCGACTTTGGATTTGCGGATTATCTTCCCTTCCCGACGCCGATGAAATCTCTTTTTGAAAAGGATTCCGTTCTTTTGAGGCGGTCGGCAGAACTTCAGCCCCTCAAGCATGTTATGAAGCTTGAAGAGCTCAAGAGTTATCCTCAAAGTGCCTTCAAAGAAAAAGAACAGGAAAAGAGCCGCGCCTTTTTGCAATTTATCGGTCTGATGCCCGATGAAAACGGCAATTATGACCTTGCCTCGCTCAAAAAGGATTATGTCGAGCAGATTATCGCCTTAGAAAAAGAGGCTAAATCTGTCTTGACCGGCACCGAAAAAGCGTCAAAAGCCGATGCTATCGTGAGTCAAAGAGCCGACGAAATCATTGCCGAACACAACAATCGGTAATCTTTTATTTTAAGTGCGGTATTAAAACCGCACTTTTTTTTATTTTAAAAAGCAAAAAGGACAGAACAAAGTCTGCCTTTTTTTAGGGAGAAAAAAACACTATTTTGCCAAGATTCCAAGCAACTTCTTGCCGGCCTCATCAACAGAAATATTTTCACACACAGCCACTTCCGAAGCCAAGCGATCAAAAGCCTGTTCATAAATCTGACGCTCACTGTATGACTGTTCCGCTATATTTTCACGGCGATGCAGATCACGCACAACTTCTGCCACCGAAACAGGATTGCCTGAATTGATTTTATTTTCATATTCCTGCGCACGACGAGACCACATGATTTTTCTGACTTTGGCTTTTCCCTTTAATGTTTCCAAAGCCTGATTAATGGTTTCAGGTTCAGAAATTTTACGCAAACCGACATTTTTTAAGTTTGTCATCGGAATACGCAAAGTCATTTTATCTTTTTCGAAATTAACGACCAATAATTCAAGTTCCGTTCCGGCAATCGTCTGTTTTGAAATATCCGAAATTTTGCCCACACCATGGGTCGGATAAACAACATATTCACCGGAATTAAAAGTTACAGTCGGTAATTTTTTTGCAACCATTGATTTCACCTACTAAAAAATTTTATATCAAAACAACTACCTTTATACCACATTTTTTGACATAAATCCAGTATAAATTTAAAAAAAATGATTTTTTTATCAAAAAAAATATCCCAGCAACCTACTCAAAGGATATTATGAATTTTTAGCCCACCAAAATTTCAGCTCCATTGTTGATTTTGCCCCCTGATGCAAAGCACACATCGATTTTATATCAGAAACGGTTATATTTTTTTATTTTTGAACCTTTTTTACTTTCTTTTTAGGCTGAGCCGGAACATGAAAACCTGCTTTTGAATCGTAATGATCGATTTTATAAAGAAGCCTGTAATCCGGATATCCGTCCTGATGCATTTTAGCCTTGGCTTGCAATTTTTTGACAGCATCTTTGGTCTTTGGCCCAAGCTTGCCATCTTCTTTTAAATTCAGGTGCAATACTTTATTGATAAACTTTTGCACTTTGATAATATCTTCATTTGTTAAAGCATATTGATTTTTTGAAGATAACGGCTCATATTTATTATCTGAAGCGATATAGTCGGCCAACATACCAACCGCTAAAGCATAATTTTCAGACCTATTCCAAATCATAATGCGGCGAAAGTTACCCAAAATCAAATACGGTTGCCCCTTTCTCCCGTCAGGAATAATCACGGAAGCTTGCAAATTCGGTTTTAAGCCCAAGGATTTGCCGTCTTTGTTTTTAACACCAAGTTTTTCCCATTCTTCAACGGTTTTGCGCACCTTATAGCCCGTTAAAGTATAATCAAAATCCCACGGCAATTGAACAGCCCTGCCCCAAGGCTCATCTTTCTTGAAGCCCAAATCGTGCAAATAATTGGCTGCCGATGCAATCGCATCATCAAAACTATCCCAAATATCAATCACGCCGTCACCGTCATAATCAATCGCATAAGCATTGTATGTCGACGGCATAAACTGAAAATGCCCCATTGCACCTGCCCACGAACCGAGCATTTTATCATTTTGTAAATCGAATTTATCCATAATTTTCAATACGTTATAAAGCTCATCTTTGAAAAATTTAGAGCGTCTGTTGCGATAGCTCAAATTCGTCAAACCGTCAATTAAGTGATATTTGCCCTTGTTTTGCCCAAAATTTGTTTCCACCGCCCAAAATGAGGTCAAATATTCAAGCGGAACTTGATATTCATCTTCCACTTTTTGATAACGTTTTTTTAAGTCTTTGAAATGTTTTCGTGCCTCTTTGACACGCCCTTCGGACACAATCTTATTGACATAAGCATATGAGGTTAAAACAAATTCAACCTGCTTTTTATCTTGAGCTACAACTTCCGGCCTTGGGTGATAATAGGTTTTATCGCCATAGGCTTTGTCAATCGTTTTCTTAGATATTCCCTTAGCCATCATTTCAGCTTTGAGATTTTCAAGATAAGTCATCCATTCTTTTGTCGGGGTTGCATCACCTTGTGCACATACACAAACCTCAGGACAAACAAGTCCCGAAAGTAATACAAAAAAACAGAAAAAAAACTTAAATTTCATATCAACCCTCATATACTTTATCATTGACTTTAATGTAATTTTTTGTCTTTGACAAGTAAATGTTTCGGTTAATATCAAAATTTTTTATTTAAGGCTTTTTTTTGCAAAAAATGGTGTTGAATAAAGCAAATTATAACCAAATAAGGCAAAAACAGCTCTGAACTTTCTTCTAAAAGCGACCATATGTCAATAAATTCGCGCGGCAAATCATCCAGATGATTAAGGTGTCGCCAATGAGAAGGAAATCTGTCCGCAAATTTTGCAAATACCAAAACAAAGCAAAATGTCGCAGTCGACCAAGTCAACGTATCAAGTTTGAAAAACGACACAACCAAATGCTTGGCATACTTAATAACCAAATACAAAAGCGCCCCGAAAATCACAAGTAAAACAAAGCCGAAAATGATTTTTTCAGACAGCGGATTGTCAGGATTAATAAAAAATCGTGATTTGAATGGCGTACTGTCTGTTGAAGATAAATGATGCTGAATACCGGCTTCGCGCAAAAGCGCCGCCACACCGAGCATTAAATAAATTGCCCATGAAAGCATTTTGCCCTTAAAGTCTTTGATGAGGCATAACATGGTCAAAATCATCAAAGCATATCCCGTATATGTTGCAATATCAATAACTTGTCCATCCGTCGTAATTTCAAACTTCAAGCTGTTAAAAAAGACAAGGACAACAAAAAGCAAAGCACCCCAAAAAGTACAGAAAAAAACAGGCGCAAAAAATGGTGTTAAAAAAAACTTTTTCATCAAGATTCTCCTCAAGTTTTTACCCTTTAGCTTTTAACAGATAAAAAATCAAAAATAAAGCATAATTTTGATTTTTTGAAAATTTTGAGCATATGGATTTAATGGTATCCTCAAAATGAAAAAAGCCGACTTTATTTATGATCTTCCGTTTGAAGCAAAAAAATCATGTTTATTTGACCTTATCCGGCGTTACAATGCCGCAGGATATCACGAGTTTTAAGCCGTCTTCAACCGACATTTTAAGTTTGATAACCTCCGATTCTTTTACAAAAATCAAAAAACCGGATGTCGGGTTCGGCGTCGTCGGTACAAAAACATTTAAGACCTTGTCATCAATCTTTTTACCGATTTCACCATCTGTTTTGGAACTGACAAAACCTAAAACCCAAATACCTTTGCGCGGATATTCAAGCAAAACAACCTGATTAAACGATTGTTTTTTGCCTGAAAAAAATGTTTCGAAAACTTGTTTCAAAAGGTTGTAAACACTTGATATAAATGGCATTTTTGATAAAATCTTTTCACCGAGACGCACAAAAAAACGCCCGACGTATCCTGTCGTAAACATACCGATAAAAATCAGAACGGCCACAATAACAGCAATGCCAAGCCCCGGCACTTCAAAGGGCAGATATTCACTGAAACGAAATTTTTCAGGCACAATCGCATTTGACCACTTGTCGATATAAACAATGAGCTTAAATGCAATATAAAACGTCATGCCGACCGGCGCCGTGACCAAGATACCCGTAAACAGATAAGTCTTGATTTTGCCCAAAAAACGCGCAACAATTGAGGGCTTTTTCTCAATATTTTTTTTGAGCTGTTTTTTCTTTTTTTTCATATCAAACCTCCATTAAATCTTCAATTATCAATTGCAAAGTTTTTTTGTTCATCCATTCATCAACTCGAAGTGTTCCAAGCACATTATATCGTTTTTCATTTTGAGATAACATGGCCTGACCGATGGCATTATCCGCACACTTAAAACAAATCGCTTTGACGGCTTTGGTTAAACGGTCGGCAGACAACAAACACCTGACATGACCATCACCCACAATCGATGCATTGGCAATAGAAACATTTTCAATCACAACCTTCGGTTCGGGATGCATGGTTCCAAACGGTGCTAAAATCTGAAATTCTTCAGCCAATTCAAGTGTTGCACCGCCAAGGCTTAAAAGCACATCAAAATCAAGCGTCGGAACAAGCGATGCCGCGCTCAGTTTTTCGTTGATATAAGTACCGACAAATGTCTTAAAATCTTCGATTTTGTCTTTGTTTAAAGAAAATCCTGCCGCCATGACGTGCCCGCCGCCTTTTGTCAGCAGTCCTTTTTCTTTGGCACTCATAATCAGGGCACCTAAATCAAGCCCATTGACAGAACGTGCGGATCCTTTGACTTCATCTGTTTCAATACTCATCACAAATGAGGGTAGATGATAGCGTTCTTTTAATTTTCCGGCCACAATTCCGATAACGCCTTGATGCCATGTTTTGCCGTACACAAAGGCCATCGGATAAGCTTGCGGCTCGCCCTCTAATTGCTCCAAAGCTTCACTTAAAACGTGTGTTTCAATATCTTTTCGATCAATGTTATAGGTATTAAGTTTTTGTGTCAAATCCATAGCCTCAGATGGGCTATTAGTACAAAGCAATCTGTGTCCGACGGAAGAATCCCCTACCCTGCCGCCGGCGTTGATTCTGGGTCCTAAGACAAAGCCTAGGTGATAGACATCGGGCTTTTCTTTAATGCCTGAATTGTCAATCAGCGTCGTCAGGCCGAGATTCTTTCGCATTGAAATCACCTTAAGTCCTTGCTTGACATAAGCTCTGTTAAGCCCCAAAAGAGGCACAACATCACAAACCGTTCCCAATGCCACAAGGTCTAAAAATGAAAGCAAATCAGGCTTTTGATGCGCCTCAAACCAGCCTCTGTCATTAAGTTCACGATTAACGGCAACAAGTGTTAAAAACACAACCCCCACGGCAGCCAAATACTTTAAGTCCGGATAATCGTTTTTTTCATCCAAGCGTTTCGGATTAACAACAGCTTTAACATCCGGCAACTTTGCCTCAGCTTCATGATGGTCAATGATAATAATGTTAAACCCATCTTGAGCGGCCTTATTTAAGACATCAAATGCCGTTGTGCCGCAATCGGTTGTGACAACCGTTTTGATATTTTGCGCCTTAAACATTTCAAAAGCGTGATTACTCGGTCCGTAACCTTCATCACGTTCAGGGATATGCGTCACAACTTGAATATCAAAAGATTCAAGATAAAGGCGCAAAATGGCACTTGATGTCGCACCGTCAACATCATAGTCACCTATAATACCGACTTTTTCTTTTTTTTCAATCGCATCTGCAAGCAAAGCGGCCGCCTTGTCCATATCACGAAGACATGAAGGGTCCGGCATCAAAGTTTGCAACTTCGGAGATAAAAAGACGGGCGCTGTTTCAGGAGTTATGCCTCTTGAAGCCAAAATACGGCATAAAGAGTATGAAAGCCCTAAGCGTTGCATCAAAAATTCAACCTGATTTTCGTCAGCTTTTTGATAAATCCACTTTTGCCCCGAAATTGAAAGTTTATCTTCAAACAACGCTTTATATATCCGCTAAAATTCAACCAATGGAGCCATTTTGCCACAACAACGCCACAAAAACAATCAAAAAAATGATTTTTTACTTTACTTTTTGTACGTTTTTTTCATATTATCTCGGTAAAGAGGCAAAAATGTTCAAAAAGCAGATTAAAGTTTTCATTTTTCTTATCGTTTTGATGCTTTCGGCTTGCGTGAAAAAGGATTCAAAGCCATTGACGATTAAAACATCAAACGGTGATGTACATTATATGGTCGAAATTGCCGATACGGATGAAAAAAGGACAAAAGGTTTGATGTGGCGTGAAAAAATGCCCTCAAATTCAGGGATGATTTTTTTATTTGATGAATCGCACCCTCAACCGATTGCAATGTGGATGAAAAACACATTGATACCGCTTGATATGCTTTTTATCTCAAAAGAAGGTAAAATTATCGGCATTGCAGAAAATACAGAGCCGATGAGTCTAAAAATCATCTCACCAACACACAAGGCAGCATCTATGGTGGTCGAGATTAATGCCGGAGAGGTGAAAAAACATGCCATCAAAATTGGCAATACTGTTGTTTTTTAAGCGTTTTTCTTAAAAAATCGGCACAAACATCAAAAAAAATTAAAAAAATGCTTGCAAATAAAGAAAAATTGAACTAAAGTCTATAACATATTGTTCTAATTTAGAACGATATATGTAAATAAATTGATTTATTTAAAAGGACAAAATTTCATGAATAAAACTTTATTACTTGCCGGTGTTGCCAGCGTTTTTGCTTTCAATGCTCAGGCTGTTGAATTGACACCTTATGTCGGTGCTGATTATAACTTGAACTTTGTGAACAAAGCTTCATTCTTAGATGGTATAGTTCCCGGAAAATACCATTCCGGTTCAATCAATGTCGGTACAAAAGTTTCGCCGTATTTTGCTGTTGAAGCTTTCGGTGAACTTTCAAAACATGCTACAAAAAAACACAGACCGGTAAAAATTCATTCCGAATATGGTGCATATGGTGTTGATGCTTTCGGTATTTTGCCTTTGGGTTGCTATGGCGAATGGGAACTTTTGGGCACAGCCGGTATCGGTCGTTACAGATTTGAAGAAAAAGTAGGCCCGAAATCTCTTGTCGGCTCTTTCCATGGATCAGAGCATGTTTGGGGCTACCGCTTGGGTGCCGGTGTTCAGTACAACATTACTGAAAACTGGGGTGTCAGAGCAATGTATCGTCACGTTGCTTTCGTCAACAAAGACATCAGAGGCTTTGACACATTGTCATTTGGCGTACGTTACGCTTTCTAAGTGATAAGTTAAAAAGATGAAAAAAAACCGAGCTTATTTGTTCGGTTTTTTTTGTGCCTGTTTTTTGCATCGAGAGTATAAACATTCAATAAAATCACGCAATTCTTGCTTTTTATAAAAAAATAAAAACATACAAAAGAAAACCCGACATATTATCGCCGGGTTTTGTTTGAAAATCATTCTTTTCAAAAGCGTAAAAATGTAATTTTACGGTACTACTGGTGTTTCCGCTCCGTCGTTGATGGAAACTTCTTGCAAGCCGCTGGCATCGCCTAAGCCCCAGTCTGTCGTACCAAGGCTGACCGCGACATCCTTCGGCAAGTTTGCAAAATCCAGCTCGAAATATTCACCACCGCCTTTGACTGTCACTTTGACCTCACCTTGGTAAAGGTCATATACTTCAACATTTTCACCATTTCCACGAAGCATTTCTTCAGGAAAGACATTGAGTTGAATAAGCTTACTCGTCGCATCACAGCCTCCTTCTGCGTTTGCATCACCACTTTCGCACATCCCTGAATAAGGCTTTTGCGATGCTGAAGAGTTAGCAAACGCCGTGTGGATATTATTGATGATGGTTGCCATTTGATTGATTGTCTTGTTGGCCTTGTGCTTCATCATCGCTTTTTGATAGCCGTAAAGACCTGCGGCGGATAAAACACCGATAATTGCCAAAACGCCGAGCATTTCAATCATTGAACGACCGGATTGATTTATTTTCATAATTTTTCTCCCAAAATTTTAAATTTGAAACAATTTTTTTTCTATCTTATAAAGATTTTTTTTCATTGTCAATATGTCTTTTGATATATTTTTTTAGTTAACCATTGCCGTAAGAATTGCCTCACAAACAAGGTTTTGGCCGACATAAGCTTTTGCCTCACAGACAAAAACGTTGCGATGTGCCTTAATTTTTTTGGCATGAATTTCAAGCCTGTCACCCGGAATGACCTGATGGCGAAACTTAACCTTATCCACGCCCATAAACAAGACGTTGGCCTTTTTATCTTGCTCAAATCCCGTTGCAATGATAAAGCCCGCAGTCTGAGCCATTGCCTCAATCTGTAAGACACCCGGCATAATCGGATTATCGGGAAAGTGGCCTTGAAAAAACGGCTCATTCATCGTTACATTTTTATAGCCTATACCCTCTTCGCCCTTGTTTATCACCTCAATTTGATCGACAAGCAAAAACGGATATCTGTGCGGCAAAATGCGCATAATATCATTGATTTTATATATTTGACTTTCCATTTTTATCCCTGCTTTTTAGAATTTTTTTGCAAAAAGGCAACTTGGCGCATAAAGTCCTTAAACGGTACAGCCGGCGTACCCAAAAGCACTGCCCCGGGTTCAACATCACGCATCACACCCGATTGAGCCGCGATTTGTGCCTGAGAGCCAATATTTAAGTGATCGGCAAAACCCGTTTGGCCGCCGCAGACCACATAATCGCCAAAATGACAACTGCCGGCAACACCCACTTGAGAGACCAAAATACACCCTCTGCCGAACTTGTCATTGTGTGCAATCTGCACCAAATTATCGACGCGACAGCCGTCCCCTATCACCGTATCATCAAGCGCACCTCTGTCAACACATGTATTTGCGCCGATTTCAACATCATTGCCGATAATCACGCGCCCGACCTGAGGAATACGTTTATGCTGTCCGGCTATTGTATTAAAACCGAAACCGTCATTGCCGATTCTGGCCCCGCTGTAAATATAACAATCATTGCCCATCAAACAATAACTTATCGTTGCATTAACACCGATGCGACAATTGTTTCCGATTTGACAAGCACGGCCGATATAAGCACCGGACTCAATTCGGCAATTATCCCCGATAACGGCATTTTCTTCAATCGTCACAAAATCTGCTATCACACAATTTTTACCGATTTTGGCCGTAGGATGAATGGAGGCTTTACTTGAAATATGCGGCTCGGGCAAATATTCTTCATACATTGCCAAATTGAGCTTTAAGTATGCCCCTTTCGGGTCGTCACAGGTCAAAATTGCAGTATTTGACGCCACAAAAGGTGCTAAATCTTTTGTGGTCACACAAGCGGATGCTTTAATTTCTGAAGCCTTGGTTTTAGCTTTTTTATCATAGAAAAAACAAATTTGGTCATCACCTGCTTTTTCCATCGTTTCGATATCCGAAATCATCAAATCGCTTTTTGCCGAATCTGCAATTTCAGCACCCGTCATTTCCGCAATTTTGCTAACCGAAAACGGGCCTTTGTTCCTAAAAAATGCTTTATCTGCCATTTTTACCTCTTCAATTATAAACTTGTGCCGAAATTCAATCTGAACACTTCACGCTCATCATAATCTTCTTTCATGACGGGGAAGCCGAAGTCGATATCGATTTTACCCATCGGCGAAAACCACTCAAAGCCGAAGCCGACCGATGCACGCGGCTTTGAAGAATAGTCAACATCATTTTTGTTGATACCATCCGGTTTGCCAAGCATACCGATATCAAAAAATGTACGACCTCTGACGCCCAAATCGTCAAGCCCGATCGGGAAGGACAGCTCGGCACCGCCGTACAATTCCCAGTTGCCGCCTAAAGCATCATCCGTTTTTTTATCGCGAGCACCGATACCGGCATATTCAAAACCGCGCATTGTGCTTCCGCCAAGATAATAACGGTTTGACAATCTGACATCTTTTCCGCCATAACCTACGATATATCCGCCGTTTGCATGAAACTTAAATGTCCAATAATCGGCAAGAGTATAGTATTGATAAGCTTTGACATCAAATTTGAAGAACTTCTCATCGCCGCCAAGTCCGGCAATATCATTACCGAATGAGAGGAAATACCCCTCCTTTGTACGTACGGCACTGTCACGCTTGTCATAATAAAGCGTTTGACCGATGATAGAACCCGTTGTTTTGCCTTTTTCCTTTTTGACATATTCAGAGGCATTTTCTTTAACGTTTCTGATTTCATCATTTCGGATGGTATAGCGAAGTGTTTGATAAAAATCATCCGTATAATTCCATCCAAGTCTTGTTCTTAAACCGATACTTGACGTATCATACGAACTTTCGTCCTGATAATCTTCATCACTATAAAACAAATCAGCACCGGCGCTTAAACGGCGACCTAAAAAGTATGGTTCAGTAAAGCTCAAAGAATAATCTTTTGTACGTTGTGATACAGATCCGTTTAAGCTCAGCTCTTGGCCTTTACCTTGAAAGTTGTTTTCCGTAATACCGGCTTGAACAAGAGCCCCGTTTGTCGTTGAATAACCGACACCAATGTTAAAATAACCTGTTGATTTTTCTTCAACATTGATATTTAAATCCGCCTTATTCTCATCAACGGGAACAGAATCGATATCCACTTTGCTGAAATAATTTAAATTTTCAATATTACGGCGCGAATCCCTGATTTTAGACACATTAAAGGCATCACCTTCATCTATTCTGATCTCGCGACGAATAACCTCATCAATTGTGCGTGTATTGCCCGAAATATTGATGCGATTCACAAAGATACGTTCACCCTGCACCACATGAAAGGCCACATCAATCACACCGTCCTCATGGCGTTCTAATGTCGGTGAAACCTCTGCAAAAACAAAACCTTTTTTGCCTAGATATTCCGTCATATCGGTGATTGATCTTTCAATTTTTTTGATATTGTACCATTCACCTTTTTTGATATCAATTTCTTTGTAAAGCTTTTTGGTGTTGACGTCTTCAATTTCACTGTCAATCGTAATTTCGCCGATTTTGTAACGTATACCCTCATCAACATTGAAATTTAAGATAAATGACTTATTATTCGGCGCCAATTCCGCCACGGCTGAAGTCACGTCAAAATCAGCATATCCGCGTTCATAATAAAAACGACGAAGCATCTCTTTGTCATAATTCATCTTATCGGCATCATACGTATCTGAACTGCCAAGCAAACGATACCAACGTGATTCACGACTCATAATTTCTTCTTTCAAATCTGAGCTTGAGTAGTGCTTATTTCCAAAAAAGTTGATTTGACTGATTTTGGCTTTGCTACCTTCATCGATTTCAAAAATCAAATCCACGCGGTTTTCGTCACGTTCAATAATCTTCGGACTGACCATTGCACCATAGCGCCCAGATTTTTTGTAAAGAGCAATGATACGTTGCACATCTTCCAAAACTTTTGATTTGTTATAGATGCTGTTAGGTTTGCTCAAAACTTCAGCCGATAAAATTTTATCACTCAGTTTTTTGTTGCCATCAAAAGCACGCTCTGCAATCAAGGGATTTTCCGTAACCTCAACCTTCAAGACACCACTG
Organism: uncultured Pseudomonadota bacterium; assembly: GCA_902785935.1. Classification (GTDB taxonomy): domain Bacteria; phylum Pseudomonadota; class Alphaproteobacteria; order RF32; family CAG-239; genus UBA1254. Next base: position 34,365 of record CADAAN010000008.1, on the reverse strand, counting down.
TCGAGCGTTTCCATTTTGATATCCGAAAAAAGCCCTGTGGCGTACAGATTCTTAAATGAAGCATCAAGCGCATCTTGTGAAATGTCTGTTCCTTTTTTAATGCCGAGATATGCATTAACCGTTTCTTTTTCAACACGCTTTAAGCCTTCAACATCGATGCTTTTGACATAAAATGCCGATGCGTTTGATGCAATCGCCGAACCCATCAACAAAACAAATGCAAAATGTATTTTTTTCATATATTTTCCTCGTATTTTTTAATTAAAAAACCTTTTGATTAAATGAACAATATCGTTCCATGTTGCAAAAATCATCAAAGCAAGCAGCAACATAAAGCCTGCTTTGAAAAGATAATCTTTTATTTTTTCTTTGATTTCACGACCTGTTAAAATTTCAAGTATGAAAATCACCACGTGCCCACCATCTAAAACCGGTATCGGAAAGAGATTAATCAAACCGAGATTGATGGACAAGAGTGCCAAAAATGTCACAAAATCCAAAAATGACTCATTTTTAGTGATATCACCCGACATTTCGGCAATGCGGATAATGCCTCCGACATCTTCACTTGAGCGAACACCGGAAATCATCTGAGACAAGCCTCTCAAAGTCATTGCCGTCACACTCCAAACCTCAGATGCGGCGCTGACAAAAGCTTGCGGTATTGAAAGTCTTTGATGTGTCAATTCCACCGCACCGACAGATTTGATACCAAGCATATATTGCTTTTTAACTTCACCGTCTTTTTGCGCATTTTCAAGCTCTGTCAAGATACCGTCAAAGTGCAACTCTTTGCCATTTCTGCGAACACTTAAAACGATCTTATGATCGGCTGCCATTAAAACCTCACGCGATATGTCTGAAAACTCAGCAACATCGTGTCCGTTGATATTTATTATTCTGTCATCTTTTTGAAGCCCCAAACTTTGAGCCAAACTTCCTTCCATCACTTCACCGATAACCGGCGGAATATTAAATTTTCCGAATGAAGCAAACAAAACAAAATAAATCAAAAGCGCCAAAAGATAATTAAACCCGGGGCCGGCTAAAACAATTGCCAATTTTTTAAACGGATTTTGAAAGGCAAAAGCCCGTTTTTTTTGTGCATCACTTAATTCATTGAGATTCTGCGTTGATGAAGATGAGGCATCTCCGTCACCTAAAAACTGACAATATCCGCCAAGCGGAACGGCAGAAATCTTCCAATATGTGCCGTGTTTATCGCGCCTGCCCCAAAGCTCTTTTCCAAAGCCGATAGAAAAAGCGCTGACCTCAACACCGCAAGCGCGCGCAACAATAAAGTGCCCGAATTCATGCACAAATACCAAAATGCCCAGAACGACAATAAACGGAACGACATAATAAAAGAAATTAAGTGCCCACATTTTTTATTTTGTCCTATCTTACAAATACCAAAGGCCGTAAGCAAAAAGCCAATACACAAACGGCGCGGCAAAAATCAAGCCGTCAATACGATCAAACACACCGCCGTGGCCGGGAATCAGCTCAGAAGAATCTTTAATCCCCAAATGGCGTTTGATAGCCGATTCGATTAAATCTCCGCCTTGTGAAATTAAGGCAATTAAACCGCCGAACATTGCAAAAAACAGTTCTGTATTCGAATCGATTTTAACCAATCCGAAATAAGCAAACCCATAAAAATAAAGTTCACTGACGGCAATTGCCAAAATCAAGCCGCCGATTAAACCCGACCAAGTTTTGTTTGGGCTGATTGAAGGTGCAAGTTTCGGTCCTTTTAAGTTGCTTCCGACAATATAAGCGCCAACATCCATAGCCCACACCATCAACAAAAACCATAAGGTCATATAAAAATTGTATGGCGCATAAGCAAAAATATCATGATAAATCCACATAAGCGAACCAACACCGACAGCGATATACGGAACACCGAGTGTTAACAAAAAACGCTCTTTTTCATTGCGGGCTTTTAAGAAGGCAAAAAGCGTTGCAAAAAGTATTGTCAACACAATTGCATGTGTGCTGTACACAAAAAGTGCCACAGCAAGTGCCAAAACATAAGTCCCGAAATAAACACTCGGTTTACGTGACGGAACCATTGATGACCATTCCCATGAAAGCAAAACGCCGACTAAAAGTGCTAAAATATCAATATACGGATATGAAAACCATAATGCGCCGATAACAACAGGCAACATCACAAGTGCTGCAAGCGTACGTTTTGCAAATGATCCCATCTTTTTTGATTTTGATTTAGTTTTTGCCATATCTTCTTTCCCTTCCGTTATAGCGTTCAACAATTTGTTTTAATTCTTCTTTTGTAAAATCAGGCCAATAAGTATCCGTAAAGAAAAACTCCGTATAAGCCATTTGCCAAAGCAAAAAATTGCTCAAGCGTTGTTCACCGCTTGTCCTGATTAAGATATCCGGATCAGGAATATCTTTTGTATAGAGCATATCAGAGATTGTTTTTTCATCAATCTCTTTTATCGACATATCACCATCTTTAATTTTAAGAGCTATGTTTTTGACCATAGACACAATTTCTGCTCTCGAACCGTAGCTTAGAGCGACTTGAAGCGTTGCTGTCGTATTTGAGGCACTTAAATTTTCTAACTTTTCCATTTTTTGAACAATATCGTCACTCAACATATACCTTTCGCCGATAAAACGGATACGAATTCCTTCATCAAGAAGCTTTTGAAAATCATTTGAAAGATATTCTCTGAGCAAATTCATTAAGGTATCAACTTCTTCTTTGCTGCGTTTCCAATTTTCCGTCGAAAAAGCGTAAATAGTCATATATTTTATGCCCATTTCTTTTGCGGCTTTAGCAATTTCAAGCACCTTCTCGGCACCTTTTTTATGGCCGGCCGTCCGCGGCAAACCTCGTTTTAAGGCCCAACGTCCGTTGCCGTCCATGATTATGGCGATATGTTCTAAAATATTTTTGCTCATTTGAGGTTAAACCTGCATAATGTCCTTTTCTTTTACGGCAAGCAAGTCATCAACTTTTTTAACCGCATCATCGGTCAGTTTTTGAACTTCGTTTTCACCGCGTTTTTCTTCATCTTCTGAAATTTGCCCGTCTTTTTTGAGTTTTTTGATATCATCTAAGGCATCACGGCGAATATTACGCACAGCCACCTTGCTTTGTTCGGCATATTTACCCGCAATTTTTGAAAGCTCTTTACGGCGCTCTTCTGAAAGCGGCGGAATCGGAATGCGAATCAGTGTACCGTCCACGGCCGGATTTAAGCCCAAATCACTTTCGCGCAATGCTTTTTCAAGATTTTTCACCAGCGACTTATCCCACACGCTGACAGACAAAGTTCTGGCATCAGGGGTTGAAACCGTGCCAACTTGTGCAATCGGCGTCATTGAGCCGTACGCTTCCACCATAATCCCGTCAAGCAGGCTGACATGCGCCCTGCCCGCACGAAGCGAACCGAAGTCAGCCTTCAGCGCTTCCAACGTTTTTTCCATACGCGATAGAGCATTTGTTTTGATTTCATTGATATCTGACATATTTTTCCTCTTTTAATTTTGAATGATTGTTAATTTCGACTTGCCGCACACGGCATTTAAAAAAGCATTTTCACCCTCAAGCGCAAAAACAACAGTCGGAATATTGCTTTCCTTAATCAGCGTAAAAGCCGTCATATCCATGACTTTCAAGTTTTTTTCAATGACCTCATCATAACTGATCTTATCAAAACGCTTTGCATTGGCGTCTTTTTTCGGATCGGCAGAATAAACGCCATCGACCTGCGTTGCCTTCAAAAGTGCATCACAGCCGATTTCAGAAGCGCGCAAAGCCGCCGCCGTATCTGTCGTAAAATACGGATTTCCCGTACCGCCGGCAAAAATGATAATGCGCTTTCGTTCAAGATGTTTTAAGGCTTTGCGATACATATACGGTTCACAAACCTGAGGCACGTTTAAGCCTGACATCACCCGAACCGGCAGATTTTTATTTTCCAAGGCATCTTGTAAATAAAGTGCATTCATCACCGTTCCGAGCATACCGACCTGATCGGCAACACTTCGGCTGATACCCTTTGAGGCTTCTTTTGCCCCTCGAAAAATATTACCGCCACCGACAACAATACATATTTCAACACCCAAATCATAAACTTTTCGGATGTCATCTGCAATTTTTTTTAAGACGGTCGGCGACATACCAAATGGCTTATCACCCATTAAGCCTTCGCCCGAGAGCTTGATTAAAACGCGTTTATATAAAGGTTGCATGTTTTTTTTCCTTTACAATGATCGCATTTAATATGCCAGTTTTAAAGGCACTTGTCATCATAAATTTTCAAGCTCTTCACAATTTTGTTTTTTTAATGGATGAATATCCGTCTTTTTACCATATCTTTAAAATTTTGCAGCCGAATATATTAAGGCCGTTTCATTCTCATCGATACCGAATCGAAAAAATGTTTGTCTTGCCCGCAACGGCATTCGCCTCATCAATGGTATAAATGCGAATATCCGCTCGCTGAGGCTTTGTCGGTTGCGGCGTTGGGTTATTTGCCGCAAGTACAACGGCCGCACAAGATTCTTGAGTGGCGCAGCCTTCTTGCGTCCCGCCTGCCATCATATTGGCTGCTGATGAATAATAAGCAATAGGATCACCATCTTCATCTTTAAGGACATAAACACCGTCATCGCCTTTGCTAAATGTCTGAATAACAATATCATCACATTCCGACAAAGATATCAAATCATCATTCACCTCTCTTTCTGAAGTACTGATGATGGTTTGGCAAACGGATTCGGATTCGCAATAGAGTTTTGCACCACTCGGCAAATTGTCAAAAGCATATCCTCCAATTTCAGGTGTGCCGCCTATCACGACAGATGAGAGACCGGTAGAAGAAAAGGCCCCTCCTCCGATTGTTTGCACACCGGTCAGGTCAACGCTTGTCAAACCCGTGGCACCCCAAAAGGCACCACTTCCAATTGTTTTCACACCGGTCAGGTCAACGCTTGTCAAACCCGTGGCACCATTAAAGGCATACTCTCCGATATTCACATTGCCGGATGTTTTAAGCGATGTAACGCCCGCAGGAACAGTTGACATCTCATTTTCATCGTCCCAGAAAAAGAAAGCCTCCTGCGGAACGGTGGCGGCAGTGCTTCCCGATTCCGTCGGGCCGTAAATCGTCATCGTTTTATTGCCCTCCGGCCCGCTCAAAGCATAGTATGTACCGGAAGTTCCGATTTGAACGCAATTACCTTCTCCCGCGGCGACGCAATTGGCGAGTGACGTATCATCCGCTCTCGCCATTGTGGCAAAAGAAGTGCTAAGCATTAATACAAATAAAAATTGACTTTTTCTCATATTTATTCTCCTATTTTATTCAAATTATATAAAAAAATCACTTTAGAAAAACATCCAAAGTGGAGGAGCTCAAAGAACTGTCATCGTACAGTTTGTTTTATTCGAGCGGAAACCGCCTTATCTCAACAACTCCTCTTTATAAGGAGCAATACGATGAATGTGTCTTTGAAACACCGCAACCATTTTGGTTACATCTCGATTATCGCACAACAAAAGCCAAAAGTCAAATAAAATCTGATTTTAAAAAAAATATCTGGAAAATGAACTTTTTTTGCTCTATTTTCGTTTTATATATTTGTCTGAATAAAATATTGCTGGTGAGGCTCAAATGAAAAAATATCTTCCGTATTTAAAAAAATATGCCAAATACATCATTGCGGCGGCAATGCTGTTATGCATTGCGTTTTGCACTGTCATCTCAAAAACACAAAAAGACGGTTTTAATACGGCAAAGGTCTTTAAGGGACATATCAAACAAATTGTCACCGCATCCGGTGTGATTAATCCGTTGTCCACCGTCACCATCGGTACACAGGTCTCCGGCACCGTTAAGGAAATTTATGTTGATTATAACAGTGAGGTTGAAGAGGGTGAACTTTTGGCCTTAATTGACCCTGATATTTTTGAAGCTACGGTGGCTCAGCGTTCGGCCGCGCTTGAAATCGCGAAAGCTCAGGTTCAGGTTGAAGAAAACGATATTGTTTATTATCAAAAAACCTTAAACCGCATCCAAAAGCTCAAAGATTCTAAATATTCCACCGACAAAGAATTAGAAGCGGCTGAGCGCGACTATAACAATGCACTTGCTCAGCTTGCTCTTCAAAAAGCTCAGGTCAAGCAGGCCGAAGCGGCTTTACAATCGGCCGAAACGGAACTTAAATATACCAAAATCACCTCACCCGTTAAAGGTATTGTAATTTCAAAATCTGTTGAAGTCGGTCAGACGGTAGCCGCCAGTTTTTCAACGCCTGAGCTTTTTTCGGTTGCAGAAGATTTGACCAAGATGGAAATTGAGGCCTCTGTCGTTGAGGCGGATATTGCCAAAGTCAAAAACGGGCAAAAAGTTTATTTCAGCGTTGACAGTTTTCCTGATGAAACATTTGTCGGTACGGTCAAACAAGTCAGAAATGAGGCGATTACGACATCAAACGTTGTAACATACAGTGTCATTATCGGTATTGACAATTCAGATTTCAAGCTCAAACCGGGTATGACGGCAAATGTTGAGATTATCACGGCTCAAAAAGATGATGCACTTTTGGTGCCGGCCGCCGCTTTAAGATTTTATATGGATAATTCAACTCGCTATCAAAACAAAGGCATTTGGATTTTAAAAGAAGGCAAACCCGAAAGGATTGATATCACGCAAGGTATTACTGATGACAACAACACCGAAATTATTTCAGACAATATTAAAGAAGGTGCAATGGTGATTGTTTCTAAAAAAGACAATGCATCAAAAGAGAAAAATACGCGCCTCAGAATGCCGCGTTAAAGCCAAAAGAGGGCAAAAAAATGGCGCTGATTGAATTAAAAAACATCAAAAAAAGCTATCCGCTTGACGGTTTTGACTTAGAAATCTTAAAAGGAATTAATCTCAAAATCGAAAAAGGTGAGTTTGTGGCAATCATGGGTCCGTCGGGTTCCGGAAAATCAACGCTCATGAACATTTTGGGCTGTTTGGATACCCCCTCATCCGGTATTTATCTTTTAGACGGCAATCCCGTACAAAATCTTTCGCCCGATGAACTTGCCGAGATTCGTGGCAGAAAAATAGGTTTTGTTTTTCAGGGATTTAATCTTCTCTCGCGTACGACCGCGCTTGAAAATGTTGAATTGCCGATGGTGTACTTAAATATCAAATCAAATTTAAGAAAAGAGCGTGCCAAGCAGGCGCTTGAAAGCGTCGGTCTTGCCGAGCGCATTTATCACATGCCCAATCAGCTTTCCGGTGGTCAACAACAAAGGGTCGCAATTGCTCGGGCGATTGTCGGCGGTGCTCCGATTATCTTTGCCGATGAGCCGACCGGCAATTTGGATACAAAAATGAGCCTTGAAATTATGGCGCTTTTTACAAAACTTAATGAAGATATGGGACGCACGATTATTTTGGTCACCCATGAAGAAGATATTGCAAAATATGCTAAACGCATCATTAAAATTGTTGACGGTGAAATCAAAAGTGACGAAAGGCTCAAAAAATGATTGATACGTCTGCCACATTTGCTATTGCATTGCGCGCTATCAAGGCCAACAAAATGCGCTCGATTTTAACAAGTCTCGGGATCATCATCGGGGTTGCCGCCGTGATTGTGATGCTTTCTATCGGCAACGGAGCACAAATTTCGATACAAAATGAGATGAAGAGCATGGGCACAAACCTGATTATGATACGCTCAGGCACATCAACATCGGGCGGTCAACGTATGGGGCGCGGATCACAGCCGACGATGAAAGCTTCTGACGGCAATGCGATTGAACAAAAAATAAAAGGTATCAAAATGGCCGCACCTGTTTTAAATGATGCCGGGCAAATTGTTTATGGCAACGCCAACTGGTCAACTTCCATTACGGGGACGGATAACAGATATTTTACCATTCGTGATTGGGATTTGGATTATGGTCGATTCTTCAGCGAAAATGAAGAAAAAAATGCCGGAAAAGTCACGATTTTGGGTAAAACGGTTGTCAAAGAACTTTTCGGCGACGTGGATCCTATCGGTAAAACCATACGTATCAAAGGCATACCTTTCACCGTTATCGGTGTGACGAAGGAACGCGGGCAAAGCGGTATGGGTACGGACCAGGATGATGTTGTCTATATACCGCTTTCTACCGCGCAAAAAAAGGTGACCGGCATTGCTTTTCCCGATATGGTGCATATGGTCATGCTTCAGGCTGTATCAGCCGAAAGCACTTATACTTCGCAGGAAGATATACGCATTCTTCTTCGTCAACGCCATAATTTAGGGCAAAATAAAGACGATGACTTTGTGATTATGAATTTGACCCAAATGATGGAGATGATGGAAAATTCAACCAAAATTTTAACCGTGCTTTTGGGCTCGATTGCCTCAATTTCGCTGCTTGTCGGCGGTATCGGGATTATGAACATTATGCTTGTATCCGTGACCGAGCGCACGCGCGAAATCGGTATCCGCATGGCCATCGGCGCAAAAAGATGGGACATTCGCCTGCAATTTTTAATTGAGGCCTTGGTTCTTTCGCTCATCGGCGGATTTATCGGTGTAATGCTCGGGCTTATCGGCGTCGGATTGGTATCATTTTTTTCAAGCTTTAAGGCTGTTGTGTCAACATTTTATGTTTTGTTGCCGTTTTCATTTGCAGGTTTAGTCGGCCTCTTCTTCGGATTTTATCCGGCCTATAAAGCCTCTCTCTTAAATCCGATTAATGCCTTAAGGTATGAATAACGATTATCTATACTTGATTTTGACCGAATTAACCTTGCTTGCCACTTTTTGTAAAATTCTTATTGTATTATGAGGCGTTTTTGATTATATTTGCTTTCCGTAAAACGGAGATAAAAATGGCGGACAATAAATTTATTGAAATTAAAGGTGCGCGCGAGCATAACCTCAAGAGCGTTGATATCAATATTCCAAAGGATAAACTCACGGTAATCACCGGCCTGTCGGGCAGCGGAAAGTCTTCACTTGCTTTTGACACAATTTATGCCGAGGGTCAGCGCCGATATGTTGAAAGTTTGTCGGCCTATGCACGCCAGTTTTTGGATTTGATGAAAAAACCTGACGTCGATTCGATTGAAGGTTTGTCCCCTGCCATTTCTATTGAGCAAAAAGCAACATCAAACAACCCGCGTTCAACCGTCGGCACAATTACCGAAATTTATGACTATATGCGCCTTTTGTGGGCAAGGGCAGGGACGCCGTATTCGCCCGTCACGGGTTTGCCGATTGAAGCGCAGACTGTTTCGCAAATGGCAGATAAGATTTTAGAGCTTGAAACAGGCACAAAAATCATTTTACTTGCCCCGATTGCCCAAGGCAAAAAAGGCGAATTTAAAAAAGAGTTTGAAACGCTTTTAAAACAAGGCTATCAGCGCATCAATATCGATGGTACGATATATAATTTGGATGAAGTACCTGATTTGAACAAAAATCAAAAGCATGATATTGAAGTCGTCATTGACCGCCTCGTTGTCAAAGACGGCATTATTGAGCGTTTGACAGGGTCGGTCGAAACGGCCTTAAAACTTTCTGACGGCCTTTTGTTTGTTGATTTTACGGATGGGAGAGAGCGCAAGATTCTTTCTTCAAAATTTGCCTGCCCTGTTTCCGGCTTCACGATTGAAGAAATTGAGCCGCGCCTTTTTTCATTTAATAACCCGTATGGAGCCTGTCCGCATTGCGACGGCTTGGGCGCAAGTCTTTATATGGATCCGGATTTGATTGTGCCCAATGAAAATTTGAGTATTTCTCAGGGAGCAATCGAGCCGTGGTATGGCTTTCGTTCGTCTTTTTACACGCAAACGATTGAAGGCTTGGCAGACTATTTAAACATTTCAACAAAAACACCGTGGAAAGACCTTCCAAAATCTGCCAAAGACGTCATCTTATACGGCTCAAACGGCAAAAATGTGCCGATTTATTATTCACGTTTTGAAACAAATCGCCCGTTTGAAGGGGTTATCCCAAATATGGAGCGTCGGTTTTTAGAAACCGATTCTGCGGCGATGCGTGAAGAGCTTTCGCATTATCAGTCGGCCGCCGTTTGTCCTTATTGCAACGGTAAACGCTTGAAGCCGGAAGCTTTGGCCGTCAAAATTGCAAACAAAGATATTATGGATGCATCTGATATGTCGGTCAAAGAGGCCTTAAAATGGTTTTCATCCGTTGAGGCTGAGCTCTCAAACCAAAAGGCTGAAATTGCGCACAAAATCTTAAAAGAAATCATTGAGCGTCTAAAGTTTTTGAACAATGTCGGCTTAGAATATTTGACATTGTCACGCCAAAGCGGCGGTTTGTCGGGCGGTGAAGCGCAACGTATCCGTCTTGCATCGCAAATCGGATCGGGTTTGACGGGGGTGATGTATGTTTTGGATGAACCATCCATCGGTCTTCATCAGCGCGATAATGACAAACTTTTAGAAACATTAACAAGGCTTCGCAATATAGGCAATACGGTCATTGTGGTTGAGCATGATGAAGACGCCATCAAAGCGGCCGATTTTTTGGTGGATATGGGGCCTTTGGCAGGTGATGCCGGCGGAAAGATTGTAGCCTCAGGTACGGTTGATGAGGTATTAAAAAACAAAGAAAGTCTGACTGCTGCTTATTTAACCGGTCAAAAAGAAATTGAGGTGCCGTCTGTTCGCCGCAAAGGCAACGGCAAGTTTTTGGAACTGAAAGGTGTTCAAACACATAATTTGAAAAATGTAAATTTCAAATTGCCGTTAAATACCATGACTTGCATCACCGGCGTTTCGGGCAGCGGAAAATCATCCCTTATATTAGAAACACTTTTTCCGGCCTTAAATAAGGTGATTAACGGCTCAAGAAAACCCGCAGGCAAATATACCGCCATCAAGGGTGCAGAAAATATTGATAAAATCATTGATATCGACCAATCACCCATCGGGCGCACGCCGCGTTCAAACCCTGCGACATATACGGGGCTTTTTACTTATATCAGAGATTGGTTTGCCTCTCTGCCCGAGGCAAAAGCCAGAGGCTACACGGCAGGTCGTTTTTCGTTTAATGTGAAAGGCGGCAGATGCGAGGCTTGCGAAGGCGACGGCGTCAAAAAAATCGAAATGCACTTTTTGCCCGATGTTTATGTCGAGTGCGATGTTTGCAAAGGCAAACGTTTTAACCGCGAAACTTTGGAAGTGAAGTTTAAGGGCAAATCCATTGCCGATGTTTTGGATATGACGGTTGATGAGGCTTTTGTTTTCTTTGAAAATATCCCGTCAATTAAAAACCGCTTAAAACTTTTGCAAGAAGTCGGTTTGGGGTATGTCAAACTCGGCCAGCCGGCAACAACCCTTTCGGGCGGTGAGGCACAACGCATTAAGCTCTCTAAAGAGCTTGCAAAAAAGGCAACGGGACAAACGCTTTATATCTTAGATGAGCCGACAACAGGGCTTCATTTTGAAGACATCAATAAGCTTTTAAAAGTCTTGCACCGTTTTGTAGAGCAAGGCAACACGGTTGTTGTGATTGAACATAATTTGGATGTGATTAAAACGGCAGATTATATCATTGATTTAGGCCCCGAAGGCGGCGACGGCGGCGGTAAAATCATCGCCACCGGCACACCCGAACAAATCGTTAAGGTCAAAGAAAGCTACACAGGTATGTATTTGAAAGGGAAGATTTAAATAAAAATCATTTATCAATGTTCTTCAGCCGGATTGAATTTTTCCCATTCTTCAGGCGGTGTCATTGAAATTTTACCATCGTATTCATAGACCATGATACCATTAATTGAGTATACATTCGGTATGCCGAGTTCGCGGTTTTTTTCTTGCGCCTTGCGAACAGCTTCATTGCCGATTTTTGTAAATTTAATCATTAAATCTTTAGAATCTTCGGTCATTGGTTTAATCCTTTATGAAATAAATTGTATAGCAAAGGATTTAAAATGTCAATATCAACCTTTGTTCCGCTTGCGACAAAAATATTTTGTCCGGTACCATTATAATAAAGCCCCCAGCTATCTACAATATCTTTATAACAATTCCAAAAGTTTTTTAGGCTCCGAAAATATCTGCGGTGCACATCTATATCAGGAATATAGTGTCCACCCTGTTTAACACGTCCTTTGATACGCGCAATACACATTTGAGGGCTGTCTAGAAAAACGTAAATAAGATGAACTTTATATCCTTCTTTTTGTAAATGTTTGATGATTTTAACATACAAAGAGCCGGCTAGAGTGGTTTCTATAGCAAAAGAAAGATTATTTTTGATACACCTATCTAACTCATGAAATAACTTTTTTCCTGCTGTTATTTTAACTTTGGAAAGATCTTTGGGGCTTAATTCCTTTGCATATTCATCAGCGTTTAAAAAACAAATATTTTCATTTGCAAGAAGTTCACGTGCCAGTGTTGTTTTACCGCTGCCGTTTGCTCCAGCGATAAGATAAAGTTTTTTATTCAAAGCGATTTCCTTAAAATTTTTATATTTATAAAATAAGAATAAGGACTTTACCCTTTAAAATCAAGTCAGAATTTGATTTTAAAATATAGTATTTTTGCACAAGGTACCCTCAGGCAAATCACCAAAGCCAAAGAAAGCTACACAGGTATGTATTTGAAGGGAAAATTAAAATAATACTACCGATATTTAATTGAAAAACGATTCTTTTTGCCGGCAACTTTACTTGCTTCATCAATCGTGTAGATGCGCTTGGGCATAGATTTGCCTTTGAGCAAATCAGAAAGGGAATTATAAAATTTACCTTCAATAATAAATTGCCCCGTATCGTTTGAGCTTTGATAAGAAATAATAGTGCCATTTGCGCTTTGGCCTTTGTTATTACAATCAAGATTTGATGGACAATAAATTTTAACCGGATGAGTGTTGATAAGTTCCCATGTCCTTTCATCTGCAACATCTCCGATACCCGAAAAAACATTTGTATCTAAACTTGGCGTGCCCTCAATGATTACTGCCTCTAAATTTCCATTACCTCCAAAAGCGACTTCTCCAATATAACTTACTGTACTCGGAACAACAATATTTTCCAGATTTGTAGCATAAAATCCGGCATACTGAATGGCTGTCAGCGAAGACGGAATATTTATTTGTGTCAGATTTTTGCAAAGATAAAAAGCCGAAGCCCCTATAACCTCCAAAGTATCCGGAAGTTTTGCCTGTGTCACCTTGTCTAAACCAACAAACGAATTATTTCCTAAATCTGTGATACCTTCTTCAATATTGATTTGAGTGATTTGATTGTTGTAAGCTCCCCACGGTGCTTTTGTTCTTATATACGCTGATTTTGTTATATCATTTTGGTCAAAAAAAGTATTAATTTCATTAGTATAATTTTTCATAGCTCCATTACCTGTAATATTGAGCTGTTGAGATTTTATCGTTTTAGCTTCATCAATATAAATTGTATTTCCGCTTTCATCTGTCACGTCTGTTAAAGACCATTGGCATGAACATTCTTCATTGCAACAATTATCCTCTTCATCTAAGACCTCCGGTGATACGTAAAAATAATACTCAAGCTAGGGCAAAGCCGTCAAAATCATCATTAAAATAAAATATTTATTATATTTCATAATGTTTTCTCCTATAAAATTCAACACTAAAAAACCCGACTTTATAAAAAGCGGGCGGATGATAGAAAACCGTACAGAAACAAACGGCTCGGCTTATTTGAGCTAGATGTCTTATTCGGCCGACATCCGCTCAACGCAGAGGCCGGTGAATGGTCGAATAAATCGACTGTTTCTGTCTCGGGTTTCTATGCCCGTGCACCAAACGATGCTATTTTTATGTTAGCATAAAAAAATTAAAAATCAAGCCTTAATTTAAGATTTTCCTTCATCAGTCGTTTTTGGCGTACTTTTGATAAAGCATTTTAATTTCATAGATTTTATCTAATGCTTCACGCGGTGTTAAATTATCCGGATTGAGTTTTTCCAATGCCGTATCCAAGGGTGATTGGGTTTGTTTTTCTGTTTCCTTTTTCAAAACAGAAAACAAGGGCAAATCGTCTTCAACAGATGTTATTTTGGCATTTGCCGGATTGTTTTCCAAAGCTTTTAGTATTTGCTCGGCGCGTTTAATCACAAGTTTAGGCAGACCTGCCAATTTAGCCACATGCACGCCGTATGAACGATCGGCAACGCCATCAATCACTTCATGCATAAATACGACATTGCCCTCAAATTCTTTAATCTTCATTGCGTGAAGCGATATTGTTTTGAGTTTGTTTGAAAGCACAACCAGTTCATGATAATGTGTTGCAAACAGGGCGCGACATTTATTGACCTCGCTTAAATGCTCAACAACAGCCCATGCGATTGATAGCCCGTCAAAAGTTGCCGTACCACGGCCGATTTCATCCAAAATCACAAATGATCGCTCGGTTGATTGATTTAAAATCGATGCTGTTTCAATCATTTCAACCATAAAAGTCGATCGCCCGCGCGATAAGTCATCTGAAGCCCCGACACGTGAAAAAACCTTGTCAATAATGCCGATTTGGGCTGACTTTGCCGGTACATAAAGCCCCATTTGAGCCATCAAAGCAATCAAGGCATTTTGCCTTAAAAATGTTGATTTACCGGCCATATTCGGCCCTGTCATCAACCAAAGGCGATTGTTTTCATTCAACTGGCAATTGTTTGCAACAAAATTGCCTTCGTGTGCTTTTTTTAAGGCCGCTTCAACAACGGGGTGACGACCTTCAATAACCTGAAAACAAAGCGATTCATCAAGAACAGGTCTTGTATAATTAAATTCACGCGCAATCTCGGCTGTTGCGCAGGCAACATCAAGTTCCGCCAAAGCAAGTGAAGAACGTGAGATTGTTTTTGTTTCGGCCAAAATGCGTGTGACCATGTCGTTGTAAATTTCAAGCTCGATGGCAAGAGCTTTTTCTTGCGCCGAGGTGATTTCTCTTTCTAAATTTGACAACTCCGCCGTTGTAAAACGCACGCCGTTTAAAACGGTTTGACGGTGAACAAACTTCGGGTCGTTAAAAACAATATCCGCATCCTTTTTTGAAACTTCGACATAATATCCGATTAACGTATTGTAGCGGACTTTAGCGCTTGTTATACCGAGCTGCTCATTGTATTTTTGCGAAAGTTCGTTTGTCAGGCTGATGTTGTCATTGGCTAAACGGCGATATTCATCAAGTCGGACATCAAAACCCTGACGGACAAATCCGCCGTCGCGAATATATGCCGGAAGCTTTTCTTCCGGTGTATCGTCGTGTTTTAAGGCTTGATCCAAAAAATCAATTAATTCACTGAAATTTTCAATACGACCTAAAATGTCGGTAATGTCTTTCGGCAATGACGTAATCAGCGTGCCGTAACGGCCGTAATTTAAAATGATTGTTTTAATTTTCATCAAAAGCGCTAAGCTTTGTTTTAAGGATAAAATTTGTTTTGGTCTGTCAATACCGGCCGAAATACGTGTAACGATTCGTTCCATATCGGATATATTCTTAAAAATTGTTCGCAAATCTTGACACATCGGTTCTGCATTGATAAAAAATTGAGCACAATCAAGCCTTCGGTTAATCTCAAAAATATTAAGCGACGGATAAATCATACGTTCCTTGAAAAGTCTTGCACCGGCACCGGTTAATGTTCTGTCAATGCATGATAAAAAAGATGTCTTTTTGCTTCCGTCTGCGCCGATAAAAAGTTCTAAATTACGTTCTGTCGAGGCATCAATTTCCATATATTTTGCATCATTCAGACCCATAAGGTTTTTGATATGCGGTACCTGTGCTTTTTGTGTCGTTTCGATATAATCCAAAATAACACCGGCCGCTGATACTTCAACATCCGAAAAGCTCCCGAATGAGCTCAAATCGTCAATGTGATAAAATTTTTTGATGCGCGCCCGCGCATTTTCGACATTAAAACGCGCAAGTGGCAAAACCGTGTTCTGTTCTGATGTACGATGCCATAGAGCAACAAGTTCTTTTAATGTAAAGAGGGTATCCGGTATAATAATTTCACTCGGCTTGATTTTTGAAATCATATTATATATGTCGGTTAAAAGCGAAGTTTCGTCACTTTTCATTTTTTTGCAGAAAAAATCGCCTGTGGACATATCTATCCATGAAAAACCGAGCGTATTTATATTTTTGACAATGCACAAAAGATAATTGTTTGAGCGTGCGTCCAAAAGATTTTCTTCCGTCAAAGTTCCGGGAGTGACAAGACGAATAACCTCGCGCCGAACAAGGGCGTTGCGACCTCTTTTTTTAGCTTCTTCAGGTGTTTCCATCTGCTCTGCAATAGCTACTTTATAACCATGACGTATCAGCTTTTCAAGATAGCTTTCGTAGGCATGAAAAGGCACACCGCACATCGGCACATTCATATCTTTTGAGCGGCTTGTCAATACAAGATCAAGTTCTTTAGAAGCGACAACGGCATCGTCATAAAAAAGTTCATAAAAATCACCCATGCGATAAAAAACAAGATATTCCTGATAATCTTTTTTAATATCGAGATATTGTTGCATGGAAGGGGTTATTTCAACGTTTTCATTTGTCATTGTTCGTGCTTTTTTTGATTTATTAAATGAATTTAAACTTCTTTGATATTAACTTATTTTACAATAAAGTACAACTTTTTTTAACAACAATAAACGGAAGTTTTTGATGAAAATAAAAAAAATCGGTATGTTTGAAATTGAAAAAGATTCAAGCTTTTCGGCAAGGGTCTTGGTTTTGTCGGCACCTGCGGCGATTGTATTTATGGTGCTTGTCGCGCTTGGTTTTTTGGCGCCGATGTATGCAATTTTATCATATATTTTCATCATTTTGTTTAATATGATTTTTTTATCGCCGATTTCGCTCGAATTACAGAATTTGAAAAAATACATTAACCGTTTGGCCGCAGGAGAAGATATGGAAAATATGAATCTCTCCGAGCAAGAGGCTAAAGATATTGCAGATGCCGTTAATTCAATGCATCGTTTTTGGGTTGCAAAAACAGATGCCCTTGAGGCTGAAGCTATTTCTGATGCTGCCGTCTTAGATACGCTTCCTGATCCGATTTTGATGATTGACCGAGCGGCTAACATTTTAGGTGCCAATCTTTCTGCCCGAAGGCTTTTAGGTGACAACTTAACCGAAAAAAATATTGTCTCCGTTTTTGATGCAAACAATTTGATTTTGGCCGTGCAAAAGGTTTTAAAAAAAGAAAGTGCATCTGAAAATCTGATGTTTTATCTGCCTCCGAATAAACAAAAAATTTATGCGCATATCAAGCCGTTGCCTTGGTTTTCAAAAGGTCGTGCGGTGGCGGTGATTTCGCTTTATGATTTAAGCAAGGCTGTTAAAATTGAAAAGTTGCAGTCTGATTTTGTGGCTAATGCAAGTCATGAGCTTAGGACGCCATTGTCAATTATTTCAGGCTTTATCGAAACACTTCAGACAACAGCTAAAGATGATGCCGACGCGCGTGAACGCTTTTTGTCCGTGATGGCATCTCAGGCTTCTTTTATGTCTGATTTGATTGAAAATTTGTTATCGCTTTCAAAAATAGAACTTTTGCAGGACGAATTGCCGACAGAAAAGACGGATATATCAAAAATCGCCGTAGCAGTTGTTGATGCTTTACGTTTGAAAGCCGAGGGACGCGATATGGGTATCGTTCTTAATATCGCAAATAAATTACCGAAAATTACGGCAGATTCCGCACAGATGAAGCAATTATTGCAAAATTTAACTGATAATGCAATCAAATACGGGCTGACGGGAAGCGATGTGGTCATATCAATCAAAGAGGTTTTATCAATCCCTTCATCCAAAAGTTTTCATGTGGCGCAAGGCAAAGCGATTGCCATTTCGGTCAACAATAAAGGACCTAAAATTGAGGCGACTGATTTAAGCCGTCTGACAGAACGCTTTTACCGTATGCAGGCTCATAAAAATATCGGCATCAAAGGGACGGGTTTAGGTCTTGCCATTGCAAAACAAATCATTATGCGTCACCGCGGCAATTTGACGGTTTCTTCAAGCAATAAAAACGGCACGACTTTTACGGTTTATCTACCTCTTAAAATCAAATAAAGACGTGCCTGAACAAAGTTTTAATACTTTTTATGACATTCCCAGTCCCATGCGGTTCGAATAATATCTTTGATATTTTTGTATTGAGGCGTCCATCCCAAAATATGCTGAGCTTTTTTGTTGTCGGCAATCAATATGGACGGATCTCCGGGTCTTTTATCTACATATTCTACCTTGCACTTCTGCGCAGAAATTTCTTCCGCGGCGTTAATGATTTCTTTGATGGAACAACCTTTGCCCGTACCGAGATTGATACATCCGACATACTCATCAAATTTTGTTAAAGCCAAATAATGAGCCGAAGCTAAATCTTCAACATGGATATAGTCACGTATACACGTGCCGTCCGGAGTATCATAATCTGTTCCGAAAACTTTAAGAACAGGATGTTCCGCGCGAATGGTTTTTAAGACAAGCGGAATTAAGTGTGTTTCAGGATGGTGACTTTCTCCTAAAGACATATCCGATTGTGCGCCAGCGGCATTAAAATACCTCAATGCAATATATTTTAAGCCGTATGCTTGATGGTATGATTCAAAAATTTTTTCAATGATAAGTTTTGTTTGTCCGTAGGGATTAATCGGATTTTGAGGATGTTTTTCATCAATAGGAAGGTATTGGGGCTTTCCGTAAGTAGCACATGTGCTTGAAAAAACAATTTTATTGACATGATGTTCTTTCATACTTTTTAAGAGATGAAGCGTGCCGACAACGTTGTTAAAATAATACTTTTCAGGTTCAACAACACTTTCGCCGACATAGGCAAAAGCCGCAAAATGAACGACGGCATCAATGTCATATGTGTCAAAAATTTGATCAAGAGCCCGTTTATCAGCTAAATCAGCTTGAATAAACAAAGCCCTTGCATCAACAGCTTCTTTATGTCCGTAAATCAGGTTGTCAACGACGATAACATCATAACCTTTGTCACACAAATATCTGACAGTGTGTGAACCTATGTATCCGGCACCGCCCGTTACCAAAATTTTATTTTTCATTTTCCTTTTCCTCATGATAAGATTGCTCTGTATTGACTTCCCAAATAAGAGATTTGTCTGAATTTTTTTGAACAATACAATCAACCGTTTCAAGAGCGGTTAAAATAGAGTGATCCATGTTGTTGTATTTGTGCATGCCGTTTCTGCCCATCGGGTATAAATTCGGTATGGAATTGATAAAATCTTTAATAACCCCGAAATCTTTATATGACCCGAAATAAGCGGGATAAGCTTTTTCTATCTTAAATGATTTTGAAGACAGAAAATCATCAGCATCCGCAATCTCCATTTGCACCAATTCATCAAGCGCCGTTTTTAAAAAATCTTGATCTTTTTGTTGCCACAAATCATCATTGTCGGAACAAAAATATTCCACGGTAACACAAACCTGATTTCTGTTTTCTTTTACAAGATAAGGCGAAAAGTTATTGATGATTTCCATGCGTCCGGCTTTAACGCCTTTTTCCTGAATATAAATCCAAACATCAGGAATAAGATTGTTGTATGTTTTAATTTTTGTTGTGTTTTTGATTTTTAATTTATTAAATAAAAAGGCGGCTAAACGAACATTTCTGTACGGCAAAAAGGCGGCAACGTCTTTGACTTTTTGCGCTACATCGCCTTCCATCTTTTCAATCAATTCTTTAATCGGCATGGAAGATAAAAAATTATCACCGACAATTTCCTGCAATTGTCCGTCTTTTTTGATGTAAACGGAATGAATCAGACCGTCTTTTATCTTAATTTTTTCAACATCGGAATTAAATGACAAAACGGCGCCGTTGTTTTGAGCGATTTTTGCCATCTGCTCATACATTTGACCTGCGCCCAACTTAGGATAATAAAAGGCTTCAATCATACTTGTTTGCTTTGTTTTAAAACGCTTTCCAAGCAAAAGTTTGCTGAAGATATCCTTCAAAATCTGAGCAATGGAGATACCTTTGACACGTTGAGCTCCCCATTCTGCGGGGATGTCCTTGCAACTGATACCCCATAATTTTTCGGTATAATCCTTAAAAAAAGTTTCATAAAGTCGACGTCCGAAACGGTTGATGAAAAAATCTTCAAGGCTCACTTCCTTTTTCTTAAACAATAAAGATTTGAGATAAGAAAAACCTATAAGCATAACATTTAAAAAGCCTAAGCCCTTTAATGTACGAAAAGACAAACTGACAGGATAATCAAAAAATTTTTTTGAATAATAAATACGCGTCAAGCGCGGGCGATATAGCAAAACATTATCCGTCATTTCGGGGTCGGGCGCATTTTTATCTTTTGAATAAGAAAGCTGATGCTCAAGTTCAATATCATCGATAGATGGCTTGCCTTGCAAAGGAAGAACACTTTCCCAAAGCTGTTGCACCCTTTGAGATTTTGTAAAAAAGCGATGCGGACCTAAATCCACCTTATTCCCGTCAAAATCGAGCGTTGCAGATATACCGCCGATATATGCTTTTTTTTCAAGGACGCATACTTCCTGATTTTTATGCTTTGAAAGTTCTAGCGCGGCTGTGATGCCGGCCGGACCGGATCCGATAATGATATTTTTCATAAAGATATTCCTTACAGTTATTTTTGTCAGTCATCAAAATACTTACATATTTTAATTTATCTTCATTAAACATCAATCATCGAATTTTTCAAGCATTTTTACGCTCATAAACAGAAATTTTTTGCTTGCTTTTTGTTTTTTGATATGCCATAATGAAAATGTAACCAAAATGGTTGCGGTGTTCGTAAAACACTTTCCGAGAGTTCTTGAGATAAGCGTTATTTTAACGACGAATAAGAGAGTCTGTCTCGGACAGTTTTACGGCTCCCACTTTGGAATTTTCTGAAGTGATTTTTTTTAATAATATTTTTGGAGTGACATATATGAAAAAATGGATTTTGATTTTAAGTATAATTGCAAGTTATAACACTTACGCGGCTGTTCATTGTCCAGAAGGTACAACTTTAGATGTTGATTGTTGGCAGTGCGGTGATGATTGCACGGCTTATTTATCAGATGATAACATCAACAACGGCAAAACATTAAACATTAAAGGCAGCGGAACAATGACAAATTGGGTTTGTGATGAAGGCATTTGGCCATCATGGTATGCTAAAAGCGACGAAATTACAAGTGCCGTTATTGAGGGAAAAAGTGAAAACTCTACGGGTATTACATCTATCGGTGCTTGGACATTTATGAATATGACTAATCTCAAAAGCGTTGATATCCCTGATTCTGTTACGACAATTGAAGGTAGTGCTTTTAAGGGGACAGCTTCCCTTGAAACGATAGAGATACCAAGTTCTGTAACAGATATCGGAACGGAAACTTTTTATACCTCAGGTATAAAAAGTATTGTTATTCCTGACTCTGTTACCACAATCGGAGTGAATGCCTTTCGGCATGCCGAGAATTTGACAAGCATTGTTATATCCGATTCGCTTTTAGATGCTGATGGGAATATTTTGGAGTATGCCCAAAGAGATGGTGTTTATACAGGAATTAGCCCCGACGCTTTTAAGTATGGCGCACTGAATACCATTTATTGCCCGACAGATAAGAAGTGTGGTAATTCTTTTACGGGTTTGTCAGGTACCCCGAGAATCATCTCATACAGCATAGATGAAAACGGGCAGATAAAGGCAGGTGGTAAAACATATGCTTCACTTGATGATTTAGCCTCAGGCAACCATATCGTTAAGCGTATCTATACTATCGATGAGGCGAATGAAGTCGCAGGCAAAGTCAATTCGGTCAAAATCAGGTATCGATGAGGGCGAGATGGCCGGAATACATCCGGCCATGACATTTTAAGGCAAGACAAACACTTTTTCGATTTGGTATCGATGAGGATGAGATCCGCGGGACTTTGCCCGCGGATGACAATAAGGGACTTTGCCCGCGGATGACAATATACCCCCCCCCGCGAATGACAGTAAGGGACAGGTCGCCCGCAAAGGGGGAAATGAGGGAAGGGGTATCTATTCGCGGCTATATTTCTTTAAGCCAAATATCTAAATCTTTCAAGGCGCGGGCGGCATAAGCTTCTTTTTTCTCCGCACCTTTGAGAAATCTTTTTTTGCCGTTTTGCGTGATAATGGGAGGGGTGTCCTCAAATAATCCGAAATTGATATTCATCGGTTGGTAGTTTTCAATATTTTGTATATCCTGCAAATGGCCGAGCATCGCACCGAAAGCTGTTGTCTTTTTAGGCAGGGCGGGCGTCTTTCCTAAAGCAAAAGCGCTTGCAAAAACGCCGGCCATCAAGCCGACGGCCGCACTTTCGACATATCCCTCGCAACCTGTGATTTGCCCGGCAAACATTACATTCGGCTTTGATTTGAAACGTAAAAAAGAATCGAGCAATAAGGGACTTTTGATAAATGTATTTTTATGAATACCGCCAAGTCTTGCAAACTCGGCATGTTCCAGCCCCGGAATTGTCCTAAAGATACGTTCCTGTTCACCGTATTTCAGTTTTGTTTGAAAACCGACAATGTTGCGCAATGTATCCGGGGTATTATCCTGCCTTAATTGAACAACGGCATAAGGTTTAATATCTTTATGATGCGGATTGGTCAGACCGACCGGTTGTTTTTTATTTTTTTTAAAGGCGACTTTTTCAGCATTCAAAAGTGCACTCACAAAAGCCTCGTACTCATCTTTATTCATCGGACAGTTGATGTAATCTTTTTTGTCGCCTTTATCATAACGCGACTGATACCAAGCTTTTGAAAAATCAATGCTTTCGGTATACACAACAGGCGCAATCGCATCATAAAATGAAAGTGTTTCGCCTTGAACATGTTTGAGGATATCTGCGGCCAATTTTTCGCTTGTCAGAGGCCCTGTTGCAATAATGGCAAGCCCGTCTTCAAAATCATCAAGCGATGTGATTTCTTCTTCAATGACACGAATATTCTTATGATTTTGAACGGCTTCGGTTATTTTGCGGGCAAAAAGCGTTCGGTCAACAGCCAAAGCCCCGCCGGCCGGCACCTTTGTTTCATCGGCTGTTTTTAAGATAAGAGATCCGGCACGCCGCATTTCTTCATGCATCAAGCCGACCGCATTGTGCAAATAATCGTCGGAACGCAATGAGTTAGAGCAAACAAGTTCTGCAAAATCTGCATTTTTGTGCGCCGGAGAAAACTTTTGAGGCTTCATATCATATAAATCAACATGAATGCCGCGTTTTGCTATTTGCCAAGCCGCTTCAGAACCGGCAAGTCCTGCACCGACAATACTCACTTTTTCAGCCATTTATTTCACCTTTATTGATGTTTTTTTACTTTTTAACGTTCTTTTTGCAAGAGGTCAATAAAAAACATAATAAGATGCATTATTTAGATGTTAAGCCAAAAAAGCTGAAAAGAATACTGTTTGTTATCAAAAAACAAACAATCGCATTCATTGCAGCATAAATTTTAATTAAATTGAGCAACAAAACATTTTCAAAAAGCGGTAAATGTTTAGGCGCCTTGTTTAATGTTACAAAAACGAGTTTAAGCAAAATCAGCCATGCCAAAATTTGGGCAAAATATCCGAACGGAACAATCTTATCCCTGAAACGGTATATGATTAAGGGCAGAACGCTCCATAATATCAGATGCAAAAACATCAAGCCCAAAGCCAATTTATTGAGGCGTACAAATTCACGACGTTTTTCTTTTTTTAAGGCCTGATTTTTTTCAGCCGTCAAATCAGATACAACCACACCGCGAATTGTTTGCGGAGCCTCTTTTTCTTTTTTGACATCCGCCAAGTGCTGATGAAATTTTTCTTCTACCGCACACAATCCGCATCCTTTGGCCGTAAAATAAACGTGATTGTGATCTTTTTTGCAATGCTTCAAACTGCGCAATAAGTGCCCAAGGTGTACGTACCACTCTTTGGCAGTCGGTCGTTTTTCATTTTTAACAAAGGCACGATCAAACAGTTTTAATGTTTCAGGAGCAAAGTAATCATGCATACTGTACGGGTGCGGTGCCTGATATGTATCCGGCCACAAACCATACGGATAATGATATTGTTCAATACGCGTCTGAATATCAAGCATCGCATCGTCTTTTTGCCTTGGCGTACCGGCAAACGGATGGATACCATTGTTCAAAAGCTTAAAAATAATCACGGCCAGTGCAAAGTTATCTTGGTCTTCGCCCATCTCTTCAGGGGATTTTTTCATGCCTTCGGGATAAATATATTCTTCGCTGACATATTCTGCAGGATAACGTGTGTCAATGCCCCTAATCGAAAATCCGTCACAGTCATAAACAGCCACAGCCATATTATCTTTATAAACAGAAACATTGGCCGGCTTTAAGTCAACAATATAGTGTCCGCATTTATGAAGAGCCGCAACCATTGCCGTCATATTATAAGCGGCAATTAGGCGATCCTCGTATTTTTCACTCAAACCTTGTTTTTGGCGGACGGCTTTTTGCATCAAATGATCAAGTGAAACGGCATCATCGGTATTGATAAAAGGCATCAAATAGCCGCAACAAAAGCCTTCTTCATCTTCTAAAACAGCCTCCGGCCACGCAATTTGAACATATGCTTTTCCGTCTTTATAAAGGGTGGGAATATTCGGTCTGTTTTGCAACATAGCCTCTAGCTTTTGGCGATTTGTTTTGCTCTTATTGCGGTCATGAAAAATTTTGGCGACCAAATCGGGATGATTGACACAGGCATATATCTTTCCGGCCGCACCACCCTTGTTCAGCAATGTACCAAGCTTTTCGCGCTCAAAATGCCCGTCACTGAATATAGCGTTATAAACAGGTGTTTCACTCATTGAATACCCACCCATACAAATGTTTTATCATCGCCGCTTAAACGGCAGGCTTTCGGTGTTTCAAGCGTGTTTTTTAATGCTTTTTGTGCACGTTTAGTGCTTTTTTCGGCTTTCAAAAAAGCATCAATCGGAGCAATAAAACCATCTTCAAGATATGCTTTATCATGTTTTAAGGCAAAACACGTCACGCCGTCTGTCATTAAAATAAAGCTTTTAGCCTTATCAAACGGGGTAAAACGCAAGCTGTCTTTCCAATCTTCCATCGTAAAAAAGAATGTTTCGCTTGAAAAAATGCCGTTTTCCGGTTCAGAAAGCACAATTTTTTTATCTTTTTCAAGCCCGAGTGCTATTCCTGCGCCATCGCCGATATGAAAAAACAATCCGCTTTTGCCATCATAAACGGCACCGACAATTGTTGAAGCAAAATCAATCAAGCTTGCCTCGCTTTTTGTTTTATTCAAACGATGACAAATCAAATTGTCACGCGCGGCATCAATGGCGTCAATCACACTTTGGCGCATATTTTTCATCGATTTTGAAATCAATGTACGACAGATGATATCGCAAACACACTTTGCACCGATTGCCCCGTATTTTGCGGAACCGGCTCCGTCAGCCGCAACAGCGACAATTCTGCGATTTTGTATCTTAGTTTTGGCAAAATCCTGACATCTCAGACCCTTTTGCTTATGATAGGGACCTGTTAAACTGACGGATACAATCTTATAGCGCAATTTATTCTTCGTTCCAGGCATTGATATCCTTTAACAAATCATCGGCATGCGGTGCCGCCTTTGAAACACAGGAAACACTGCGGCTCAGCCACAGGAAAAATTCCGTAAATTTTAGGCCTACAAGGCGTTTGGGTGCCATAATCGAAAATTTTGCAAGTTTTTCAAGATTGGCGCCCTGCGTACCGATAGCGTGTACGATTACTTTTTTGTTTTTTTGTGCCTCAATGCATTTTTCAGCGGCTTGCTCCCACCCGTAATCGGTCGGCTCACCGTCGCTGACCAAAAATATCCACGGTCTTTTTGAGCTGACACCGCACGAATCGTACAAATCTTTTTGTGCCTCAATTTTCTTCAAAGCAAGCTCAACAGCTTTCCCGAGCGGGGTTAAACCGCCGGCCTCCATCGTGGGTGCGGTAAAATTCATGGCATCAATCCAATCCGATGCAACAACAGCCTCATCTTCTTTGCCGCATGCTTTGATAATCAATATTTGCACGCGTGAGCTGGCATCAATATCTTCTTTTAATTCTTTTTCTAAAGCTTTAAGGCCGGCATTGAGTTGTTTTATCGGCTCACCGCGCATCGAACCCGAACAATCAAGAACCAGCACGCACGGGGTACGTTCATTGGCATTGTCGGCAAATTCGACATAAGGAATCATATCATTTGTTAAATTATCAGGTGTCATTTTTTTTATCCTAAATTTTTGGGTATATGTGCGGATAACCGCTGTTTTCAATCGGTTTCGGGTCTGACATTTTGCCGCAAGAAGCCATGCTTACGACAAAAAACAGTATCAAAAAACATTTCAACAATTTGAAAACGTGTTTCATAATTTTTAACCTTTTTATTGTAACTTTTGCTTTAGGTGATTATATCTGAAAGATGTTTCAAAAGTATAGTTTTTTTTTAGGATGTGAACAGGTTATGCGCTATTTTTTTAAGATTGTGATTTTTTTTGCAGCATTGTTATTTGCACTTAGGGCGTTTTCAAAACAAGATGCCGTCAATATTTTTGCAGATTCGCGAGATGTCCCCGAAACATATATTACGCACGAAAGCGGCAGAGATTATAAACTCAGTGATTTTAATGGAAATTTTTTGGTTGTCGTATTCTGGTCAAAAACGTGCGGCCCTTGTATCAAAGAACTGAGGGACTTAAACACATTTTACAATGCCGCACTAAAGGAAGGTATTCGGCTTATTTTGGTTTCGCCAGAAAAGGATTGGAAATCAACTTTGGAACAAAAAAAATTCCTTAAAAAATATGGAGCACCGAATGTTGAATTTTATACCGATAAAAAAGGGAAGCTTGCCTCTGATTTCGGTATCTTTACAACACCGCACACCGTTCTGGTTGATGAGCAAAGCCAAGAAATCGGTCGCATCAAAGGTACTGCTAAATGGGCTGATAAAAGGGTGCTGGATTATATCAAAAAATTAAAAAAAGAATAAATTGAGTATTTTGAAATTAAAACTTTGTGATTGATTGAAAAGTCGCAGTTTTTTCTTATTTTTTACTTATCAAAAGGAGAAAATGATGAAAAAAACGGCTTTTTTATTGATTACATTTTTGCTCGTCATTGCTTGCGCAAATGTCAGTTATGAACATCAATTACAACAATACGTCGGACAGACCGAGCAATCTCTTATCGAAAATTTCGGGACACCGTCCGTGCAAAAAAACTTACCTGACGGTGGCAAGATTTTGACCTATTTTAAACAGGGTACATACTTCGTTCCGGTAGAATATTTTTATGACACGCCGATGTGGGGTGCGTCAGATATGGTCTATGATCCGTTTTTTAATCAGTATGAAATGGCACCGACTTCCGTTGTTGTTGATAATGAAGTTGAAGGTGTTTGTCAAACATCATTTATCATTGAAAACGATATTGTCAAATCATACCGTTTTCGCGGCAATGCATGTCAATAAAAGAATTTGATTGTTCTATCGAGTGTGATAAGAGAAGTTTTGTTTAACTATTGTGGCCTTTGGACGCTCTGAGATGATTGGATTTTTCGTCATTTCAGGATTTATGCTCTCGCGATTGGCATCCATCACGCGGCGCAAAACATCTTTGGATTCTTCATTTAAAACTTTTTGATACAGAGATTTTTCCATCGCTTCGTTGAGGGCATAAACGCGGTCAAGTCTGATGATTTGCTTGATGTAAAAATCCGTCTTTATAACAGCCTCTTCTTTGCTGATTTTGCCACGATGAAAATCACGTAACATCAGCATTAATAAGCGCTCTGGCTGATTTTGAAGACAATCGTCTTTTGCCGTATCAAGCCTTTCTTTGCGCCTTTGATTAATCTTTTCATCAAGTTCGGATAATTGCTTTTTCTTTTCATCTTGAGAAAGATTTTTTTGCATCAAAATTTCATTTCGTTTTTGCACAAGCAAACTGACGGCCACAAACTCAAACGCCAATTTTTCAGCAGTATGATAAGAATATCCGCCGCGTCTTAAATGATCGGCATTTAACTTTTGCTTTGCGACGTGCGCGGGTGTCATTTTAATACCGTAGGCGATCAAATCATCAAAAATCGGGGTGTCGTGCCAAGATTTCGGCGCAATTTCATAGGGCATTGATTCTCTTTTAATTTCTTCATCTACCCTTTTGGCATCATTTTCGGTAAAAATGGGATCTTTTTGCGCCGCTTCAAGCATTTTACCATCGGCACGCCCGAAAGGCTTGTACTTTAAGGGAATTTTGAGCCAAGCCTCAAAAATGCTTTTATATTTTTCAAATGTCCTTGTTACGGTGATGTCATCAACTTTGTCCGAATTCAATTCGCTCAAAACACCCGGAAATTGAGCCTTTAAAAATTCAACAAATTCATCACCGATATCTGCCATGGGCTATTTTTCCTTTGAAGCATAACGATTCTTTAAGTATTCGATATAGTTCGGACTTTGTTTTTGTTTACGGTCGGCATAAGCTTTATCTTCTTTGATTTCCTTGCCTTCGGAATCTTTAACATCTTTGATAAGTCCTACACGTGCTGCGACGATTCGCTCTGCATTTTCCTGATTAATCGAAACCTTTTTTCCGTCTTTTTCAAACTCAGTATGTATTAAATCCTTTTTTGTGTCGGAAGGATCAATGGTTTCTTTCATTAAGCCTAACTGTTGCTCGCGAAGTGTCGTGCGGCTTTCACCTTTGCTGATAAGGTTATATTGCGCATCAATGCTCAGCTTTTCTTTGACAAGATTAAGTTCTTCTTTTTTAAGCTTTAAGACATCTTTGCTAATTGTTTCCGATTCTGCCGTTTTTGCCTCAATTTCTTTGTGTATTTGTTCAATACGCTGATCAATTTCGGGCAACCGTTTCAGCGCTTCTTCACGCTTAGCTTTTTCTAAAGCTTCTTTTTCACGGCGGTCAAATTCGTTTTTCAAGATTTTTTGCACGTTTGGGTCTAATTGAGTAAAGGCTTTCGTGTCAAAGAGTTCTTTCGTCAAAGCCGGTGGATTTAAGACTTTAATCTTTTTGCCGTCGACAGATGTTGATAAAGCCGCTGCATATAAAGTCAGACGCTGTGCATCGTCCAAAGTTTTACCGAACTGTAAAGGCGAATTATTCAAAATTGCTTTTTCAACAATACCTTGGTACATCACAAGAGATGAATCTTTTGTGATATGGACGTCATTTGGTGATGTATAAGTCACTTGACCTTGTACCTTTTCATCTTTTGAAAGTGCACAATAAAATGGTTCTTTGGCTTCTTTATCCGGATTTTCAAAAGAGGCTGTATATTCATGCCGTGCGGCGTATTCTTGCCAAAAACGGCGCATATCTTCGAGCCAATCAAGGTTTTCATCTTGCGGTTCTTCATTTCCGTCACCTTCGACATTGGTCGGAGCCGACGTTTCGCTATTGGTTTCAGATTTAGGCTCATTTTCAGATTTTGCCTCATCTTTTGGCTCATTTTCGTCCGCTTTTTCTTCGGACTTTTTCTCTTTATGCTTTTCACACATATCCTTGAAATGCTCTGCTAACTCTTCATTTGTTTTTTTGAGTGTTTCATAGTCCTGAGAGTTGTCATTGCTTTCAATATGGCTTAAAAACAAAAACTTTAGTGTTCCTATGGCTTTATCATAAGGCAGATCTTCAAGTGAAGAGTCAATCCCTTTGATATTCAAAAGTACGCCCATTTTATAGCGCGGATCATCTTTGATGTTTTTTGAAGGAACTTTCTTTTCGGTTGACGGTTTGGGTGTTTTATTGTATTTTCTTATTCTATCATACAAAAACATAAGATTTTTATTGTCTTTTCTATGCTTTTTTATTTGTTCCGGCGTTAATTCAACAGCAGCAATCGCTTTTTGTGTTTCTTGCTCGATCAAAGAAATGTCACCACGGCCCTCAAATTTAAATTCGGGCGTATCTTTGCTTATGAGCTTGAGTAATTGGTATGAATCATGCAAGCTTTTAACTTCTTTTGCCGCTTGATCAAAAATCTGCAGATAATCATTCGTTTTTTCTTCAGATATCTTTTCCACAACAGAGCGTAAAGCGTTTACATTTTTTGTATTAATTATCTTTTCTTGAAGTCGAGCATAAAATCTATCCGCAACATCTTTCCAAGCGTTGATATCCGTGCTTATTTTATGACCGGACATTAAAGCCTGCCAATCATTTTGTACTTGGGCGTACGCATTAGAATCAATACCTTCGAATTTACCTGCCGCATCATTCAGAGCATCTATGATGTCAACCAAATCATCAACTCTGTCCATGTATCCACGAATTTCTTCCTGTATTTCAGGCATAACTTTTTCTCCTTTTCTGAACGATTATTCTTAATCTAGCATAAATTTTTCTTTTTGTCTACTATTTTTTTGAAAAATAACAAGAAAAAAATACGTTTTCAGAGCAGGGAGCCAAAATACCCCGAGGCATTGTATATAGTAATGGTATGTTGCTTCTTTTGTGAGATTGATGTGGGTCACTTCTGCTCCGGATTCTTTTTAAGCAAGATATACATCGCAAATGGCAGCAATAATATTAAAGGCAAAACTTCAAAAACAACATCATCAACAAACAATATGCAATGTGCGTCCAATGATCCGTCGATAAGAGCCGCCACAACTCCGATAACAGCGATTCGATAGTCAATTCAATATACTTGTTTTTGCAACAGCAATATGTCGACATATGTGTTCCTAAAGCTGATAAGAGTTTATTTATCCCAACAGCTTGTATCGATAAACCCCGCTAAAAAAGACCGGAGAGCAAACAATAAAAAATATTGTATATGTCAATTGTATTGCTTTACACCATAAAATTTGATGTACCTGTAAAGTATAAGAATATGATACTCAATCAAAATTGTATTTAATTCAATATGTTATTGCAAATTATACATTCCCTTAAAAAAATTAACTTTTTTTTAATATTTTTTATTGACAGAAGAAAATTTTATGTTTATATTGACCTCAACCAATGGATAGGGTTTACAATAAGAACAGCGATCTTATCTATTAAACAAACAACCAGTTAAAGCAAAGATTTATTTGATTTAACGCATTTGAAAGGGAAAACATGAAAAATTCAACATTAATGCTTGCAGCAGCAATTGCTTTGTCTGCTTGCGCTTCACGTCAACCGGCTCCTCAGCCAGCTCCTGTGGCAGAACCTCAAGTTGCTCCGGCTGTTGTTCAACCAAGACCTGCTCATGCTTGCGGTGTCAAGGCTCCTGTCGCTCAAGCTCCTGTTCAACAGGGTTGCAACTCATGCGGTTCTCACAGCTATACCGTTTCAGAACCTGTTGAAGTTGTTTATAAGAATGTGACATACACAACGGTTTATGAGCCGAAGACATATTCAAACACAACATTTGTTAAAAAACCCTATTCTTGCCCGAACGGCAATCTTTGCGCACAAAGAGCGCCTGAGCCGATGGCTGTTCAGTACAGAAAATAATCTGTTTGAATAAGATAGTTGTTTTAAGGCTCGAATCGATAAATTTGAGCCTTAATTTTTTTTTGGTTTTCGTTATTTTTGTATTATTTTTTACTTGATTTGGAAAAAACTTTGTCATAAACTGTAACAAATTTTGAATTATTGGAGTCTTGTGATGGCAAATAAAAAAGTTTTATGGATTTTGATTGACAATCGCATGGGCAGTGTCGGTCAAGCGCGTGGTATTGCTCAGCAGCTTAATGAAGCACATTTTGAAATCATTGAAAAAAAGTTGGATTATACCAAGCTTTCGGGGTTGCCTAATTTTGTGCGTTCAAACACTTTGCTCGGGTTGACGTCTGAAACAAAACAAAGCCTTAAGGCGCCTTGGCCGGATATGGTGATGTCTATCAGTCGTCGTACGGTGCCGGTTGCGCGCTATATTAAAAAGAAAAATCCTGAAACAAAACTTATTCAGTTAATGTATCCCGGTGAAACGGGCCTTAATGAATTCTCGCTTGTTTTACTGCCGGAACATGACAAGGACAAACCTTATCACAAAAGTTTCAGATATTTAATCGGTGCGCCGCACCGTGTGACACCTTCCGTTTTATCGGAAGCAAAAGAAAAATGGGCTCCTGTTTTTAAGGATTTACCAAGGCCGTTGACGGCAGTGATTGTCGGCGGAGCCATTAAAAAACGTGCATTTACGCTTGAAAATGCAAAAGAATTGGCTGAAAAAATCTTAAAAGCAAAAAAGAAACTCGGCGGCTCGATTTTGATTACGACCTCTCGTCGTACCGGTCAAAAGGCTCAGGATTTGATTATGGAAACGCTCAAAGATATTCCGGCGCATACATTTTTATGGGGTGATAAAAACGAAAATCCGTATTTGGGTTATTTAGCTTGTGCGGATAATATCATCGTAACCGGCGATTCTGTTTCGATGTGTTCGGAGGCTTGCGGTACGGGCAAACCGGTTCTTGTCTTTGAGGGCAATGATTGGCTGACAAAAAAACACTACCGTTTTGTGCATGCAAATTTAAGCCGACGACATCCTTAAATGCGGCAATCGACGCTGCGCGAGAAATTGAGCGCATATAAAATCAAGGTTGTCAAAAAAAATCCGCCATAAGATGTTGACTTTGGCGGATTTTTTTTAGTCATTAAAGTTTTCTTTCAAAATGCGAATTTCATCGGCCCAGCCTTTGAGGTCATTGGGCGTTTCTAAAATAAACGGCAAGTGCTTTAACTTCGGGTGATTGATAAAACGGATAATTGCATCAAGTCCGATGGAACCGTGACCGATTTTTTCATGCCTGTCTTTTTTTGAGGCAAATTCGGTCTTGCTGTCGTTCAGGTGTACGGCTTTGAGTTTTTCAAGCCCGATGGTACGGTCAAATTCTTCCAAAACACCATCCAAATTATGTACGATGTCATAACCTGACGAATAGACGTGACAGGTGTCCATGCAAACGCCGATTTTATCTTTGAGATATGTCTTGTCGATAATGGTGCTCAGCTCTTTAAATTCAGAGCCGACTTCAGAACCTTTGCCGGACATTGTTTCAAGCAAAACAATTGTTGATTGTTCAGGCGTTAAAATGCGGTTTAATAACTTGGCAATCATTTCGATACCGGTCTCAATACCTTGACCGACGTGCGATCCGGGATGAAAGTTGTAATAATTATACGGCACATATTCCATACGCTTGAGGTCGTCTTGAAAAACAAGCTCTGCAAATTCACGCGTTTCAGGCTTGTCAGAACAGGGATTTAATGTATAGGGTGCATGCGCCACAAATTTTTGAAAGTGATTGTTTTGAGTTATTTTTAAAAATTTTTGAACATCTGACGGGTCGATGTCTTTGGCCTTGAAACCCTGCGGATTGCGTGTAAAAAACTGAAACGTATTTGCGCCGATATCAAGCGCGTCTTTTGCAATTGAAACAAAGCCTTTTGAGCTTGAAAGATGTGAACCGATGTAAAGCATATAACCTTCCTTTCATTTCACAAAAGATATCATTTTAACAGGACAATAAAAAATATTTTTTTTGAAATGCACACAAAAATGTTGACTTTAGGTTTTGAGTATGGCATTATATGGGTGTAACCAAAATGGTTGCGGTGTTCACAAAACACATTCGGTTGTTACTCCTTTTATGAGGAGTTGTTGAAATAAGCACATTTGTGACGAATAAAACAAACTGTGACCGACAGTTTTTGTGACTCCTCCGTTTTTGGTTATATAAAACGGAATTTTTGTTTTAAAAGTATGAAAAAAGAAAAATGGAGGATAAATATGAGAAAAAGTCAATTTATATTTGTATTAATGCTTAGCACTTCTGTTGCCACGATAGCGAGAGCGGATGATACGTCACTCGCCAATTGCCTCGACGCGGGAGAAGGTGATTGTATACAAATCGGCACTTCGGGTACATATTATGCCTTGAGCGGGCCGGACGGCAATAAAACGATGACGATTTACGGCACGACTGGATCTGGAAACGATCCCGCCGAGGTGCCGTATGAGGCTTTTTATAATGAAGATTCTTTTACTTCGACTCTGCCACCCGGTGTCACATCGCTTAAGACTTCGGGAAGTGTCAATATTGGAGAAATTGCCTTTCAAGGTGCTACGAGTTTAACAAGCATTGACCTGACCGGTGTGCAAACAATTGGAGATAGTGCCTTTTGGGGTGCCACGGGTTTGACAAGCGTTGACCTGACCGGTGTGCAAACAATCGGAGGAGAGGCTTTTTCTTCTACCGGTCTCTCATCTGTCGTGATAGGCGGCACACCTGAAATTAAAGAATATGCTTTTGACAATTT
>CADAAN010000007.1 GCA_902785935.1 uncultured Pseudomonadota bacterium | reverse complement strand
CCCAGACGGTTTCAATGTAATTTTTGCCGCCGGACGCTTTTTCAAGCTTCTTTCTTAATTTGCAGATAAAGACGTCAATAATTTTGAGCTCAGGCTCATCCATGCCGCCGTACAGGTGATTTAAGAACTGGTCCTTGTTCAAGGTTGACCCCTTGCGCAGTGAAAGCAATTCCATAATACCATATTCTTTGCCCGTTAAATGCAAAGGTTTGCCGGCAACAGTGACGGTTTGCGTATCTAAATTGACAACAACATCGCCTGTTTCAATCGTTGAATTGGAATGACCTTTCGAGCGCCGGACAACGGCTTGAATACGCGCCAAAAGTTCTGCCCTGTCAAAAGGCTTTGTCAAATAATCGTCCGCACCGAAGCCGAGACCTTTGACCTTTTTATCAGGCTCCGAAAGACCCGATAAAATCAAAACAGGTGTTTTGACCTTGGCGTTTCGAAGGCTTCTTAAAACCTCATAACCGTTCATATCAGGCAACATCAAATCTAAAATAATGATATCGTAGTCATAAACCTTACCGAGATCAAGGCCTTCTTCGCCGAGATCCGTCGCATAGACAACCATACCCTCACGCTTGAGCATTGCTTCAATGCTTTGTGAAACGGCATAATCATCTTCAACAAGCAAAACTCTCATCACATTTCCTTTCGTAAATGATAACACTTTTACACTATAATGCGATTATTTTTATTTGTTAACAAATTTCTCACGTCTGTTAATAATTATTAACAACTTTTTTAATGTATGCTGATTTTTTTGCTTGCAAAATCTTATCTCTTTGTGTATAAGGCATTGAAAAATAAATAATCACTTTTGAAATTGTTAATAGGAAAAAATAAAAAATGAAACAACTCGCAGGATCTATCAGAATCGGCTGGGTCATTGAATACAAAGGCAAGCCGTGGACCATCACCAAAGCACAGCATATTAAACCCGGCAAAGGCGGCGCTTTTATGCAGGTTGAAATGAAGGCTGTTGAAGAAGGCACAAAGACCAATGAACGCTTCCGCACGGAAGATACGATTGAAAAAATGATGGTTGAAGACAAAGATTGTCAATTTTTGTTTGAAGATTCCAACGGCTTGACGTTTATGGAAAACGAAACATTTGAACAATTTACGATGCCTGCCGATATTTTAGGCGATTCGCGCCCGTTTTTGGCAGACGGTATGGTGGTACGCATTTCTCACATCAACGGTCGTCCGATTTCTGTTGAATTGCCTTTGCAGGTTGTTTGTACCGTGGTTGAAACAGAGCCTGTGATTAAAGGTCAGACTGCCGCTTCATCTTATAAACCGGCTATTTTGGACAATGGCGTGCGTATTATGGTTCCGCCCTTTATCGGCACGGGTGAAAAAATTGTTGTCGGCACGACGGAAGTCAATTATGTTGAAAGAGCAAAATAATGGCTTATATCACTCCTCTTTTAACAACCGTTGTTGAAAGTGTCAAAAAAACAACATCATCTTTGGACAGAGATTTTGCCGAGCTTGAAAAGCTTCAAAATTCCGTTAAAAGCATCAAAACCTTTGTATTTAATTCATACACAAGGTTAGAGCAAAACTTAAAAATCGAGCTTTCAAAAATCAGATCCGACATTCCGGTTTTTACAACCTCGGATAAAATCGTCGGCAAATCTTATTTTGCCATCAGTCCGATTGAAGGCTTGATTAATTTTGCACACGGCAATGCGGATTTTGCTGTTTCGGTTGCATTGATTGAAAATGATGAAATTGTTTGCGGCGTGATTTATAATCCTTCGCGCGATGAGATGTTTTTTGCTCATGTCGGCATGGGGGCTTTTAAAGAAGGCCCGCGCAATCACGAAAGACTGCGTGTATCTTCGCTCAAAGATATCGAGTCGGCTCTTGTTTCAGCAGGTTCGAACTTTGATAAAGATGCGTCAAAGCTTTCAAAAATCCATACCGCTATATTAAGCAGGACGGGCAATTTGCGTGTCAGCGGTTCTGTGGCACTTGATTTGGCTTATTTGGCAAGCGGTAAACTTGACGCAAGTGTCAGCTTGAACAATCATTTTTGTTCGCTTGCGGCCGGTATTTTGATGGTCAAAGAGGCGGGTGGGGCTGTTCGAAGCTTAAATCAAACCGATATCCGCGTCGAAGATATCAAAAAAGTGCGCGAAACGGGTGACCTGATTGCCACGAATTTTAACTTGAATCAAAAAATTTTCGAAATTTTTAAATAATTTTAAAAAAAGTACTTGAAAATTAAATTTGATTAGGTTATAAGAGCATAAATTTTGTTTTGGAAAAGTTTTTTGTTTGGAGATATATAATGAAAAAAGGTATTCATCCTGACTATCACGAAATCACCTATGTGATGACTGACGGCACGGAATGCAAAGTGCACAGCACATGGGGTAAGGCAGGTGATAGAATGAATTTGGAAATCGACCCGAAGTCACACCCGCAATGGACAGGTGTTCATCGTATGGTTGACAGCGGTGGTCAGGTTTCTAAATTTAACAGCAAATTTGGTGCTTTCGGCATCAAAAAAGCTTAAAATATAATTTTGTCGTAAACTCCTTAATTAAAGTTAATAAAATAAAAAATCCGTTTTAGGCCATCAAGAAATTGATGGCTGTTTTTTTGTTTACTTTAACAAAAATAAATGCTATAATGCCTGTATAAAAGGAAAAAAACGATGTTGTTCTTTTCAAAAATATTCAGTTTTATTCAAAGCGCCGTCAAACAAACGGGCAAAGTGGCTTCTCAAGCACGGTTGGATTCTGTTTTTTCCGCCAGTATGGGAGGTTTAGCTTTTGCCGTTTCAAATGAAAATTGGGATGAGCTCGGCAAATCTATTTCGCAAAGCATGGGACGTTGATGAAAAATGAACTAAAAGTCCAAAAACTTCAGTCTGATTTTTTCTTTGACAAGCAAGGGGTCATCGTTAAAGTTCAGTTAGAGGCGGATTATGTTTTTCGCGGTGCGTTTTTTTATGACGGGCGAAATCAGGCGATTCTCGGGCGCAACAACAAAGACTTTTATCTTTTAAAATCGATTGCTCCGATTATCCGCCAAAAAATCAAAAATGCCAAAACCGTCACCATTATGGAATGCACGGCCGATAAAGTCAATCAGGCCTATGATGTTGAGGTTGTCAAGGTTGATGAAATCCCCGGTGAGGATACATTTGAAGAAGATTATCAAAAATATTTTGCAAAATTGGAGGAAATGTACGGCAAAGAGCGCGTTCAAACTTTCAAACAAAAAGCCCTCGCCGCATGGCGCAAGATGATTTCATAAAATAAAAAAACATTTGTATTTTTTAAAACCGGTTATATATTAAAATCCGATAGGTTTAAAGGATAAAAAATGTTTTGGCTCGGTCCTCAAATAATTGCTGTTTTTGTTTTGATTGTCAGCTATATCTTTTTATTTACCGAAAAGCTCAATCGTGCGGTTGTGGTTTTGCTTGGCACGTCTGCTTTGATTTTGACGGGGATTTTGAGCCAACAAACGGCGATTGAAGGTATTGATTTTAATACAATTTCGCTTCTTATCGGGATGATGGTTGTGGTCGGCATATCCGAAAAATCGGGTATGTTTCAGGCCTTGGCCATTTTAAGCGCCAAAGCGGTCAAAGCATCTCCGCGAGGTATTTTGCTGATGTTTGGTATTTTAACGGCTGTTTTGTCGGCGCTTTTGGATAATGTGACGACGGTTTTATTAATTGTGCCTGTGACTTTTGAGGTAACGCGTGCCTTAAAATTAAAACCATTATCCTTTTTACTACTTGAAATTTTTGCCTCAAACATCGGCGGGACGGCAACGCTTATCGGCGATCCGCCGAATATCCTTATCGGGTCGGCGCTTCATTTATCATTTATGGATTTTGTAGGTCAATTAACACCAATTGTTATCATCAATCTTTTTGTTTTGCTCGTTGTTTTTGATGTCTTCATCGGGCGAAAATTAAAAGCAGATGATGCAAGCAGACATTCATTGATGAGTATTAATCCAAAAGATATAATTACCAAAAAGATACTTTTTTATCAATCACTTTTTGTTTTGTTGCTTGTTTTGGTCGGTTTTATTTTGGCTGAATATTTGCATCTTGAAAACGGGACAATCGCCCTTTTCGGCGCGGCGTTGATGCTCTTTTTATATACATCGGGTGAAGAACATAATATCCGCGATCAAAAAGTTGAAGATGCTTTTTCGCTTGTGGATTGGACGACGATTTTCTTTTTTTGCGGATTGTTTGCGATTGTGTATGCGTTGGAAATAACAGGTGTTTTGAGCGTTTTAGGCAATTATTTGCTTTATTTAACGCAAAACAGTGTGCAAAAAGCTGCATTTGCCGTGTTATGGGGATCTGCTGTTTTATCGACTTTTATCGACAATATCCCGTTTGTGGCGACGATGATACCGACCTTAAAATCGATAGAATCCGCGATGGGCGGCAGAGAGGCGATGATGCCCGTGTGGTGGGCATTATCGCTCGGTTCATGCTTTGGCGGAAACGGGTCGCTGATTGCCGCATCGGCAAATGTGATTGTGGCTGGTTTTGCCTCGCGCGAAGGACATCCGATCAGTTTTGCAAAATTTTTGATATACGGCTTGCCAGTTATGCTTGTATCAATGATACTTGCGACGGGATACATATACTTTTTGTACTTTTTTTAGGCGGACGACGGACGAATGTTTGATTTAACTTATATCACAAATCCTAAAATTATTGCCTCAATGATTATGGCGGCATGCTATGTGGTGTTGTTTTCAGAAAAAGTCAATCGCGCGGTAACAACGCTTTTTGCCGCAACATTTATGATTTTATCGGGTATTGTTTCACAGTCTGAGGCTTTTGAAAGTATTGATTTTAACACGATTTCACTTCTTATCGGAATGATGGTGATTGTATCCGTGACCGAGCGATCGGGATTGTTTCAGTTTGTTGCGGTATGGAGTGCGCAAAAGGTCAAGGCCAATCCGATAGGTATACTTGTGATGCTTGGCATTATTACAGGGGTATTTTCGGCATTTTTGGATAATGTGACTACGGTTTTATTAATTGTGCCGGTTACCATTCAAATCACCCGAAAGCTCGAAATTTTGCCTTATCCTTATTTGCTTCTTGAGATTTTTGCCTCAAACATTGGCGGAACAGCAACACTTATCGGTGATCCTCCGAATATTCTTATCGGATCGGCGCTTAATCTGTCATTTACCGATTTTTTGGTTAATTTAGCGCCTGTTGTATTGATATCGATGACTGTTCTTATGATAAGTTTTGTGCTGATTTTCAAAAATGCACTCAAGGCATCAGATAAAAACCGTATTTTGGTTATGAAGATGAATGCTTTTGCCAACATCACGAACAAACCGCTTTTATATAAATCACTCAGCATTCTGGCACTTGTTATTTCAGGCTTTATTATGGCTGAAGAATTCCAGCTTGCAAACGGGGTAATTGCACTTTTGGGTGCAGCGCTTTTGTTGATGCTGTATACCTTAAATGAAAAACCCGATTTAAGAGATGAAAAAACGGAAGAAATGTTTAATCTTGTAGATTGGACGACGATTTTCTTTTTCTGCGGGTTGTTTATGGTTGTGTTCGGGCTTGAAAAAACAGGCATTTTGGAGCTGCTCGGACAAAAATTTATCACTATGACGCAAGGGAGCTTAAAGCGTGCAACTTTTGCAATTTTAACGATATCTTCGTTTGTTTCGGCGGCGATTGACAATATTCCGTTTGTAGCAACGATGATTCCGATATTAAAATCAATGGAGCCGAGTTTTGGCGGCAGAGAGGCAATGATGCCCGTGTGGTGGGCTTTGTCACTCGGGGCATGTTTCGGAGGAAACGGGTCGCTTATCGGAGCTTCGGCCAACGTGATTGTGGCCGGTCTTGCCGCGCGTGAAGGGCATCCGATAAAATTTATGGGCTTTTTGCTTTTTTCAATACCGGTAATGCTCTTTTCCGTTTTAATTTCAGGCATTTATCTGTACTTCAAATACTTTGCAGGCTAAATGGTATTCGTGCATTACACAAGTCCTCTTTTTGAATGTTTTGTGTGAAACATAAGCCTTGGTCTTGTATTGAGGCTTTGAAAAAAAATAATTTGAAGGTTTAGAAATACCTTAGGCATTTCGTCGGTCACTTGTTTTGTAAATTCGCTGCGCACGATTTTGCTGGGCTTACTTATTAACAAAACGTCGCCATTTGTGGTAAAAACTTTCATTTTGAGGTCATTTTTATCCTCACACCCATGAATCTTTTGCATTACAAAAACGAAGGGGGAAGGTTTAAAACAAACACCATTTCGATTCGGTAGCGATAGAATAAAAAGTTGAGAGAATTTATTTAAAAATTATTTGAGCTTTTTGATAAGTTCGTGATAAGCCGTTGTGATTTTTTTGAATTTTTCTTCGCATGCTTTGTCACCGGCATTCATATCCGGATGATATTTGCGCGCAAGTTTTTTATACTGTTTTTTCAGGTCATCCAATGTCAAATCTTCAAGCGAGATGTCTAAAAGCGCGGCAGATGCCTTATCTTTAGGTGCGAATCGAGATTTTTTTTGATAAGAGGAACGATCAAAAAGGTTGATGTCGCCAAGTTCATCGATGAAATCATAACCGAATTGATATTTAATTTTAGAAGAAAAACCTCTAAAATGCATTCTGTGATGCAAGGTTTCATCTTCATCGGCCGAGCCATCCGCATAATAATTCCATTTGGCATTATATTCCGCCACGTGCTCAAGGCAAAACCAATAATATTCTTTCAAGGTCTTGTCTTTTGGCGCGCGGTAGAGGCCTTCCTCTTTGCATCCCGGAAAATCACAAGGATGAAATTTTCCTTCGTTTTGCGGGGCAAAATATTTTTTTGTTCGTTGTTTTTTATCATGCATGGCACTCTTTTTAGCTCAAAAAATAAAAAATCGCAAAGAAAATTTCATTTTTTTAAAAATTATTGTTGACTTTTGCGTGATTAAATGGTTATAAAGCATACCAGAATATTTTAACAAACAAATTTAATAAATAGGAATAAATAATATGGCCAATCATAAATCGGCAAAAACGAGAATCGTCAGAAACAATAAGCGCAGCCTTATCAATGGTATGAGAAGAAGCCGCGTTCGTACTTTTGTAAAGAAAGTCGATGCTTTAATCGCTGAAGGCAAAAAAGAAGAAGCAACTGTTGCATTTAAGGTTGCCGAATCAGAGATGATGCGCGCCGCTCAAAAAGGTGTTTTCCATAAAAATATGGCTTCACGCACTGTTTCTCGTTTAGCTCAAAAAATTAAAGCTTTATAGTTTTTATTTTTTCTTCTGACAAAGCACGTAAAAATGCCCTGAAAAGGGATATTTTTACGTGTTTTGTTTTGCAAAAAAACAAAGAGAATCGGAGCATTATCAAAAGAATCGCATGTCAAGAAAAATAATTGCAATGTTCTAAAAAAGTTCTATTGTTTTTTAAAAAAAAGCTGATTAGTATCAAAACACTTTAAGAAATTATTAACCTTCAAAAAATCGGATTAACAATCATAATTAATAAGGAATAAAAAATGGCCGAAGAAGCTCTTAAAAACAATGAAGGTTCTGTCCAGGAAGAATGGGGACAGGTTTGCAATCAGCTTAAGATGGAATTTGGTGAGACGGCTTATGACAGTTGGCTCAAGCCTTTAAGCATCGGTACATATGACAATGGTATCATGAATATTTGTGTGCCGACAGCATTTATGAAAAACTGGGTAATTACGCACTATTCTGACCGAATCCACAAGATCTGGGAGCAAAAGAATCCGGATGTGAAAAAAATTAATTTTATTGTGCGCAGTGCCGGTCATGACAATAAATTTCATGCAACCGACTCGTCGCTCTTGAAAAAGATTTCGTCAACGCCGACACCGCAAAGTTTTTATATGCCGCAAAAAGAGGCGAGCAACTATAATGAATATGGTTCAAAAGAAGGGTTTATGCAGCTTTCTGCGCCGCTCAATCCGGCATTTACGTTCGATTCGTTTGTTGTGGGCAAGACCAATGAGTTTGCTTATGCCGCAGCAAGAAGAGTGGCCGAGTCGCGTGGAGTTTCATTCAATCCGCTCTTTTTATATTCAGGAGTCGGGCTCGGTAAAACGCATTTGATGCATGCGATTGCTTGGCACATTCGCAAGCAGGATCCGACGCGTAACGTGATTTATTTGTCGGCGGAGCAGTTTTTGTTTAAGTTTGTTAAGGCGCTTCGCTATAAGGATACGGCGGCGTTTAAGGAACAATTCCGCGCGGTTGATGTTTTGATGGTTGATGACGTTCAATTCATGAGCAATAAAGAATCGACGCAGGAAGAATTTTTCTATACCTTTAATTCATTGATTGAAGAAGGTCGTCAGATCATTATTTCAGCCGACAAATCCCCGACGGATTTAGAGGGAATCGAGACGCATCTTAAATCACGTTTGAGCGGTGGCTTGGTTGCCGATATTCATCCGACGGATTTTGATTTGAGGTTGGGTATCTTAAACTATAAGGCCAAACAAATGGGCATCGCTTTGCCTGAAAAAGTGGCTGAATTTTTGGCTGAAAAAGTGACCTCAAACATCAGAGAACTTGAGGGTTCGTTGAAGCGAATCGTTGCACATTCACAGCTGATTTCAAACAAAAATGAGATTACGCTTGATATGACGCAGGACATCTTGAAAGATATGTTGCGCTCAATTGATCGCAAGACAACGATTGATGAAATTCAAAAGAAAGTTGCGGAATATTTCAACATTTCGGTCAAAGAATTGCAATCTTCAAGAAGAGCCAGAACGGTTGCAAGACCGCGCCAAATTGCAATGTATTTGGCCAAGCAATTGACTTCGCGTTCTCTTCCCGAAATCGGGCGCAAGTTTGATAGAGACCATACAACGGTGATGCATGCCGTACGCAAGGTTGAGGGCTTAATCGGTGAAGATTCCGGTTTGGCAGAAAGCGTTAATGCACTTCGTCGTATGCTTGAAAATTAAGTTTTCTTATTTGATCTCCTGTTCCCCGTTTGAGTATATCAGCGGGGTTTTTTATTTTTTTATTGACAGTAAATTTGAAGTATGCCATAATCAAAGCGTAACCAAAATGGTTGCGGTGTTTGATAAACATCAATAGTTGCATTGCTCCTTTAAGGGGAGCGGACGATATAAGCGTTATATGTTGGCGGCGAATAAGTTCATCTGTGCAACTACAGTTTATCAGCTCCTCCGTTTTAGGTTATTTGAAACGGAATTTTTTTATTTTGTAAATTGGAGAATTGATATGAACAAAAAATTTATATTTGTATTAATGATGACAACTGTTTTATCTGCAAATTT
This sequence comes from uncultured Pseudomonadota bacterium, assembly GCA_902785935.1. Classification (GTDB taxonomy): domain Bacteria; phylum Pseudomonadota; class Alphaproteobacteria; order RF32; family CAG-239; genus UBA1254. The sequence continues at coordinate 25,866 of CADAAN010000007.1, read as the reverse complement.
GAGAGCTGAGAGTTGGTCTTGCGGCACCGATTGTACGGCAAATTTGGTTGATGGTACTTTAACCATTTCCGGCAAGGGTGAGATGACAAATTATGATGGTAGCTATACTGGTAGTGCTCCATGGGCTGATTCAATCGGCAGCATTACATCCATTGTTGTGGAAGAAGGAATTACAAGCATAGGGGATACAGCCTTTTATGCTGCCAACAACTTAACATCACTAACCATCCCAAATTCGGTGAAATCTATCGGAGAGAATGCTTTTCGTTATGCCGGTAGCTTAACATCATTAACCATCCCAAATTCGGTGAAATCTATCGGAGAACATGCCTTTGACAATGCCACAAGTTTAACTTCCCTGACTATCCCTAATTCGGTTACATCTATTGGAACTGAAGCCTTTAGCAATGCCACAAGTTTGACATCATTGACGATACCTGATTCGGTTACATCTATTGGAGATGGTGCCTTTATGGGAGCCACAAGTTTAACTTCTCTAACGATACCTGATTCTGTGACATCTATTGGGATGGATGCTTTTAAAAATGCGAGTAGTTTGACATCATTGACGATACCTGATTCTGTGACATCTATTGGATCCAGTGCCTTTAGTGGTGCTACAAGTTTGACATCGCTGACAATACCGGATTCGGTAGAAACTATCGGAGAAGGTGCATTTGGCAGTTTAAGTGGTTTAACAAACATAACAGTATCTGATTCAAATTTAGCTCAAATGAATCTTGCAGAGCTACTTGATAATAATAGCTACGGCGAAGGCTTTTCTTCGTATGGACAGTATAAAGTGTATTCAGAATTACTGGAATTATACGAGAATGAAGGAATGGATGCTTATGATAAGATGAAACCAATATTGGCAGAATTCTATAAAATACAAACAGGAGAAGAAATAGATCCTGAACAATTGGAACAAATGGGTATGAATAAAGAAGAATTGGAAGCAGATTTGAAAGAGATGCTACCTTACAAACAAGGGTTTCAAGAATATTTGGAATCCGCACAACCATATCTTGAAGAGGCAAAAGTAAATCTACGTGCAAGGCAGCTTCAAATCAATTGTACGGGTGATAACTGCCAAGATGCACTTGAAAAGGCTCTTCCTTTTATGTATCGCGAAGCCTTTGGCCTTAATTTGGAAAATGTCGGAAATAATATCACTTTAGCATATAATCCGCAACAAGATAGTTACAGCGGTGACAGTCAAGGAAACGGCGGTACTGGCACAGGCGGTACTGGCGATGTCGTTGAAACTCCATCAGCCCCTGTGCGTGCTGATAAGCGCATTTATACCATCGATGAGGCGAATCAGGTGGCAGGAAAAATAAACACATTTAAGATTCGCTATCGTTAAAATAAAGCCGTCATCAAAAAAAAAGACTCGCATCATCATTTGTGCGGGTCTTGATTTTATAAAAAAAAGTACTTGCATTTGAAAAAAAATATGATAAAAGAAATCCACTTGCTTGAAATTTTTGAGGCAAGTTTGGTTTTAATTTATTCGTGGGAGAACAGCCATGTTCAAAACCACGAACTCAGGTAATTGAAGAGGTAAAAAAATGGCTAAGTCTAAAAAGAAAATTTTAGGTTTAATCAAGCTCCAAATTGCCGCAGGTAAGGCAACGCCTTCTCCTCCGGTTGGTCCGGCCTTGGGTCAAAAGGGCTTGAATATTATGGAATTCTGCAAAGCATTTAATGCTGCAACACAAAGTTTGGAACCGGGTATTCCGGTGCCGGTCATCATTACGGCTTATGAAGATAAAAGCTTTACTTTTATCACAAAATTGCCGCCGGTGGCTTATTACATCAAAAAGGCAGCCAATGTGAAGTCAGCTTCCAAAGAACCCGGAAAATCTTTTGCCGGCCAGATTACGCTCGCTCAAGTTAAAGAAATCGCTCAGACAAAAATGCCTGATTTGAACTGTTCAACGGTTGAATCCGCCATGAACATGGTCAAAGGTCAGGCTGTCTCAATGGGCATTAAGGTAGTGGAGTAGTATCATGGCAGGAAAAAGAATTGTAAATGCATATAAAAACGTCGATAAAAACAAAGCTTATGCCTTGAAAGACGCAATTAAAATCGTCAAAGAAAATGCAACTGCAAAATTTGATGAAACTGTTGATTTGGCAATCAATTTGGGTGTTGACCCGAAATATGCCGATCAAATGATCAGAGGTGTTTGTCCGCTTCCGCACGGAAACGGTAAGACGATTCGCGTTGCAGTGTTGGCTCAGGGCGAAAAAGCTGATGAAGCTAAAGCCGCCGGTGCAGATATTGTCGGTGCTGAAAGCTTAATCGATTCGATTATGTCAGGCAAGATTGATTTTGATCGTTGCATTGCCACCCCCGATATGATGGGTTTGGCAGGTAAAGTGGCTCGTGTTTTGGGTCCGAAGGGCTTGATGCCTAACCCGAAGCTTGGCACGGTGACGACCGATGTTGCTACAGCTGTTGCAAAAGCCAAAGCAGGTGAAGTTCAATATCGTGTTGAGAAAAACGGTATTGTCCATGCCGGTGTTGCAAAGGCTTCATTCAGCGAAGACAAAATCTACGATAATGCAAAAACATTTATCGACACCATTATCAAAGCAAAACCGCAAACATTAAAGGGTACGTATTTGAAAAAGATTTCAATCAGCTCTACAATGGGTGTCGGTGTCAAAGTTGATTTGACGGCTTTATAATCGCAAATTGTTGCAACAAAAGGCCTTTTGGGTGTTTCTCAAAAGGTCTTTTTTTTTACGCGGAAAGTTAAATTTTTTTTGATTATGATTGACTTTGATGTTTCGGGGTGATATGCCAAAGAAAAAGTAAAGGATTTTTTTCAATGAGTAAACGAAACGGGATTAAAATATACGAAAAAGAAGATTTTGAAGGTATGCGCAAGGCAGGTAAACTTGCGGCCGAATGTTTGGACTTTATCACGCCTTATGTCGTGCCGGGGGTAACAACCGAAGAACTTGATGATTTGTGCCATCAGTTTATCGTGGACCATAAAGCCATACCGGCATGCCTTGGATACCACGGTTATCCAAAAACGGTGTGCATTTCAACAAATCATGTGATTTGTCATGGCATACCTGATAAAGAACACAAACTTCAAGACGGTGATATCACCAATATTGATGTGACGGTGATTGTGGACGGCTGGCACGGAGATACGAGCCGCATGTACTATGTCGGCGAGCCGAAAATTAAGGCTAAACGCTTGTGTGAAGTGACGTATGAATGTTTGATGCGCGGGATTGACGTGGTTAAACCCGGCGCGCATTTCGGCGATATCGGTGCGGTGATTGAAGAATATGCGCATCACTATGGTTATAGCGTTGTTGATATGTTTTGCGGACATGGTTTAGGTCGCGTTTTTCATGATGAGCCGAACGTGATGCATTGTGGCGTTAAAGGTACGGGACCCGTGATGGAAGAGGGGATGTTTTTTACGATAGAACCGATGATTAATGTCGGCAAAAAAGATGGTTTGATTTTATCAAACGGGTGGACGGCCGTGACGCGTGATAAAAGTTTGTCTGCACAGTTTGAACATTCGCTCGGCGTGACATCAAACGGGTGCGAAGTGTTTACATATTCCTTAAAGGGTCTTGATAAACCGCCCTATAAATTATAAGTGAGGCTCAAATGAAAACTTATCGCATCATCGGGATTATGACAGGTAATTCGATGGATGCGATTGACCTTGTCTTAAGTGAGTTTAATGGTGCACAGATAAAAGATATTTGCGCATTTTCAAAGCCTTTTTCAAAAAAAATGCAACAAAAAACGGCAAATTTACGCTTGAAAGTAAAAAATAAAAACAAAGCGGAAATTTTGCGTTTGCCGGAATTTAAGGCAATTCATGATGAATATGTCAAAAGCGTAGCAAATGCGGTTTTAGAAATGTGTGCTTTTTATCATTTGGATAAAGCAGATATTGATGCCATCGGTTTCCACGGCAAGACACTTGATCATAATCCGCCTTCAAAAGCCTTTAAGGAAGGTTCACAGCCCTATACTTTGCAAATCGGAAGCGGTAAGATGCTTGCTGATTTAACGGGTATCAAAGTTGTTTATGACTTCAGATCGGCATTTATCTTACAAGGTTTTGAAGGGGCTCCGTTAATTGCACCGCATAATGCCCGAATTGCTTTGATTGAGGGAGATGGCATTTATTATAACGCCGGCAATACATCAAATTTTGCTTTGATAAAAAACGCTCAGGCGCTTTTAAGTGCCGATGCGGGTCCGTGCAATGAATATATCGATTCTTTTATCAGAAAAAAGACAGATGATTCTTGCGATTTTGATGCAAAATACGGCAAAAACGGCAAGCTTGATAAAAAACTTTTGATGCGTCTTTTTGATCTTGACCGCGACTATTATGAGGCAGGATTGCCAAAGTCGGGCGATCCGCAATATTATCATCTGTCGGATGTTTTAGAGGCAATAGAACAATCAGATGCGTGTTTTGAAGATGCCGTTTTTACGCTTGAATATTTGGCGGCATACACGGCGGCTTTTGCGCTGACGCTGATTGAAGAAAGATTTGATTTACCTTCAAATATCGTTCTTTTCGGCGGTGGGTGGAAAAATCCGATTGTGCGCGAAAGTTTTGAAAATTTGCTTGTTTTTCAAGGATATGTTTTGCCCGAACATCAATCGCGTTTTGAGGTTTTAAGGCGCCGATTAAAACAAAGGCCGGCGATTAAATACAGTGCTTTCGGGCAGATGATGGAAGCGCGTTTGATGGCCGATATGGCTTATTTTAAGCTGATGGGCATGCCGTGGAAATTGCCTGAAGTTAAGACAATTATTGCCGGCAGGATTGCCAACCCTCAAAATGGTGCATATGATGATATGCTCAGCCTTGCGGCAAAAACTGAAATATTAGAAAAATATCATTGATGAGCAAGTTTATCGATGAGATCCTGAAACGAGTTCATGATGACGAATCTAGTTTGTCATGACGGTTGTCTATATCGATTTGCTATCGTCACATAGGTGGAAAAGTTATCTTTTGAAAGAATAAAAATATATATTGCAATCTTTATTAGAATTTGCTAATATATGACCCAGAAGATCCGATGGATGTTCCGGGAAATGAGAAAAACCCGTTAATAAGCAAGTGAATGTCTGATTAAAGACGCCTGAAAGTCCAACGGGCCGGAAGGCAGCCAAATAGCTTTGTGTCAATAAGCTGCAACTATTTCTTGCTTATAGTTTTTCTACTTCCTGTCCGCTTTTATGTCAACTAACGGCGGATTTCCTTTTTACGGGGAGTTTTTATGTAAGTGTTGTTCTAAACACCGCAACCAAAAGCTTTTCGAAGCTCCGAACCCTTAAAAAAACAGATTTTGTCTTCAAAGTCTGTTTTTTTTCAACAATGTCTTGATATCCGGTTCAAAAAAAGCTACATTAACTTTGAGAAAATGGATTTATAAACAGAAGGTTTTTCATGACGGATAATCTTGCAGAGCTTAAAGACATACATCTGCCTGATGATATATGGATGTTTCCGCTTGGTTGGGCAAGTGTGTCTTTTTTTGTGCTTTTGTTTTGTCTTTTGATATTCTCACCCTTTTTATGCAAACTTTGGCGTCAAAACAAAAAACGTTATGCTTTGAAAATGCTTGAAAATATAAAGACAAAAGATGTTTCGGGTGTTGCTCGGATTTCAGAGCTGTTGCGCCGTATTTGTATCTTGAAATATCCTGATGCCGTCGCACTTTTCGGAGATAAATGGCTTTCGTTTTTAAAAAAACACAACAAATCCGAGCTTTCAAAATCGCAGAAAAATTTACTTTGTCAGGCGCCCTATATGCCTCAAGACAAAGCCGTTTTGAACGAAGATTTTGATGCGATTAAAGCTTTTGCACATTCTTTTTTGGAGGATAACTTATGATTAAATTTGTTTATCCTTATGCCGCGCTTTTGATTTTTTTGCCGTTTGTGATACGCTATTTTTCAAAAAACAAGATGCAGATATCTGATTTTGCGCTTAAAGTTCCTTTCGCAAAAGATTTTTCGGATATCAAAAAAAGCACTTCAAACCGACCTTATGCGCAAAACGGCCGTATGTTTCGGTATTTTTGGTTTTTGATGCTGATTTGGTTTTTTGTGGTTTTGGCATTGATGCGCCCGATTAAAGAAGGCTTGCCTGTGAGGCTTGAACATGAAGGGCGTGATATTTTGTTGATTACGGATATTTCAACCTCAATGCTTGAAGATGATTTTGTCTTCAATCACCGCCGTGTGACAAGGCTTGAGGCGGTGCGCGCGATTGTTTCTGATTTTGTTTCAAAGCGCTTAAATGACCGATTGGGGCTTGTGTTGTTTGGGACAAAAGCATATTTGCAGGCACCGTTGACTTTTGACAGACAAGCTGTTTTAGATGTTTTGTCTTCAATGCAGGCCGGTATGGCCGGTCAATCGACTTCTATCGGTGATGCCATAGCTTTAGGGCTTAAAAATTTAAGTACTTCAAAAACAAAAAAAGACAATCAAGTTATTATTTTATTGACCGATGGTGAAAACAATGACGGGGCGATGAGTTTTGCTCAGGCCATAGCACTTGCCAAAGAGGAAGGAATAAAAGTTTATACCATCGGTGTCGGTTCTCCGGCATTTTCGGTATCAGCGGCATTTTTCGGGTTGCAAAATCAGGGTTTGGATGAAAAAAACTTAAAAATTCTGGCTGAAGAAACACAAGGCCGTTATTTTAGGGCGGAAAGTTTGTCTGATTTGATTGAGGCTTATCGCAAAATTGATGCTTTGGAAACCGACACGATTAAAGACAATTATGTTTATCCGAGGCAGGAGCTTTATTTTGAGGCACTTTTCGCGGCATTGATGATTGCTTTTTGCGGGCTTTTAAGCGTGGCGCTGAAAGGATGGAAGCAATGATTGAATTTTTTCAAAATATAACATTTTTAAGGCCTCAAATGTTTTGGCTTGTGTTGCCTGTTTTTATTTTAATGATGACGGCGCGCAAAAATTTTGCCGTTGACAGCGCGTGGAAAAAAGTTTGTGAGCAAAAATTTTTGAATTATCTTTTGATTAAAAAATCAAATCAATCTGCCAAAAACAGTCGTTTTTTGACGTATTTTGCACTTTTAAGCGCCGTTTTTGCTCTTTCGGGACCGAGTTTTGAAAAAATGCCCGAGCCTGCTTTGGCAAAGCTCAACCCATTGATGATTGCGCTTGATTTATCTGAAGGTATGAACAGAACGGATGTTCGCCCGTCGCGCTTAAATCGCGCCAAAATTGAAATAACCGATATCTTAAAAACATCTCAGGCATCGCCTTCGGGGTTGATTGTATATACCAATGAGCCGTTTTTGATATCCCCTTTGAGCGAAGATGCCAACATCATCATCAACCTGTTAAAAGCGGTTGAAACAAATATTATGCCTGCCCCCGGCAATCGTGCGGACAGAGCTGTCGATTTGGCGCTTGAGCGCTTGAAAGAGGCGGGCTTTTTACATTCTGATATCGTTATTTTTTCGGCAGGTCTTGATGATAAGGATGTACAAAAGGCTGTTTCGGCGGCACAAAAAGCTTATCAATCGGGGGTGAGGGTCAGCACATACGATATGGGTGTTGCGGCCTCTCAAAATTTGCAAAAAGTTGCCAAGGCCGGCAATGGTGTTTATGTCAACGTGATGCAAAACAACGACAAGCCTTTGCTTGAGCTGATCAAGTCGGCGCACAACAATGATTTGCAAAAAAGTCAAAATTTGCTTGAAACGCAAGTTGATAACGGGTGGATTTTTGTGCTGATACCTGCTTTTTTGATGCTTTTGATGTTCAAAAGAGGGATTTTGAGCCTTTTTTTGGTGCTGATATTGGCCCAAAATGCGAGCGCAGGCTTTTTGTTTAATGCCAATCAGGAAGGCGCACTTGCCTTTTCAAGCGGAGAGTATCAAAAGGCGGCCGAAAAATTTGATGATGAAAAGTGGAAAGCAAGCGCTTATTACAAAGCAGGAGACTATCAAAAAGCCGCTGAACTTTATGAAAAACAAAACGATGTGCAGTCACTGTACAATAAAGGCAATGCGCTTGCAAAGGCAGGCGATATCAATGCCGCAATCAAGACCTATGAGGACGTGTTAAAACAAATGCCCGAACACGAAGATGCCAAGTTTAATCTTGAATACTTAAAAAAGCTCAAGCAAGACCAAAATAAACAGGAAAACCAAAAAAAAGAGCAAAACCAAACAAATCAGGACAAACAAAGTTCGGCTCAAAATCAAAATAATGAGGATGCCGAGCAAAATCCTCAAAATCAAAAAGAAAATGACAATCAACCGCAAAATGAAAATGACAAGCCTCAAGACAATACGGATGAACAAGACGAGCAACAATCTTCTGGTGCCGATGAAACAGATGAGCAAGACAATCAGTCATCAAAAAGCGATAAACAAAATGACAACAATCATCAAAAAAGCAATCAAAGTCTTGAAAAGCATCAGGCGCCCGTTTTGAATGCCAAACAGGACAAAGCCCCGAAGTATGATGAAAATGTTCAGGCTCGTATGCAACGATTCCGTGAAATTAAGGACGATCCGGGCGGTCTTTTAAAAGCGTTTATTCAACAAGAATATTTAAAGAAGAGGTATAATGATTAAAAAAATGAAAAAATATTTTGTGTTTTTGATGGCTTTCGGTCTTTTTTCAGCGCATGAAAGTTTCGCGACCGTTACGGCAAGTTTTAATACAAATGAGGCCGGAATTGATGAAATCATTGAACTGACAATTAAGTCGGATTCTGATTTGAACGCACGTCCGGATTTAAGCGGACTTCAAGATGATTTCAGCGTTGTATCGACCTCTGTGATGCATCAAAATTATGTTTTGAACGGCAATATGAAATCTTCGGTAACGTGGAAAATCGGCTTAAAAGCTTTGAAAACCGGAAAGATAAACATTGCGCCCTTAACGGTGGGCAATGAAAAGACAAAACCGCTTGAAATCGTTGTTACGGATACGCCCTCAAGTATCTCAAAAAATATGCCGGAAGACGGACAAACTCAAACGCCGGAGCCGAATTATGCGCTTTTCGCAAAGCTTGAACCGGCAAAAGAAGATATTTATGTCGGCGAGCAAATGCGCTATGTCGTGACCTTAATCGATGACGGCAGTATTGAAAAAGGCGAGCCTTCTTTTGCTCCGTCGACGGATTTTATCATCAAATCGCTTGATGATACAAAAATCAGACAGCTTGCAAATTCTAAACGGCAAATTACGTTTTCATACGCAATGTTTCCGCTCAAAAGCGGCAAGCTTACAATCCCGACGCTTTATTTTAAGGGATATGCCTATCAAAAACCGGATATGGAAAATTTTTTCGGTGGTGGTTTTTTTAATGTCAGAATGCCGTCGGTCTTTGGTCTTGAAACGCCTGTGAATTTGGCATTTAACGGAGAGCAGGTCAACATAAAACCGGTGCCGTCTGATTATAAAGGGACATGGTGGTTGCCTGCTAAAAATGTTGAAATAAAATCATCGTTTATCCATACGGGGCAAAAATTGACGCTTGGGGCGCCCGTTATGCGCGAAATTGTCATTAAAGCCGAAGGTTTGACAGATACGCAATTGCCTGAATTGTCGTTTGAGAGCAATGCCGATTTTTCGGTTTATCCCGAAAAACCGACGGGAACGACAAGCGTTGTTGACGCAAAGATTCAAAGTGTGCAAAAAACAATTGTGACATATATTCCGCACAAATCGGGAGAGCTTGTTTTAGATGAGATAAAAATTCCCTGGTATGATATTAACACCCATACCATCAAAGAGGCCGTTTTGCCAAAAGAAATTTTGCACATTCAAGGGGGGGGGCACCCGCAAAATCAGGCAGGTGATTTTCAAAATGCGCAAAATATGCAAAATGAGCAAAAAAATGATGAAAAATTGCAAAAATTTGAAAAAAAAGTTGCTCTTCATCCCTATCTTGCGGCCGGATTGGCTTTTGTTTTGGGTATGATATTGACCTATCTCTTTTTGAAACCGAAAAAAGAAAAAGAGGTTATAAAAAAAACGCCAAAAATCAACTATTTGAAGAACATCGAACGTCAAAAAAATCTTAAAAAACTGCGTGATGAGCTGATTTTATGGGCCAAAAATGAGGCTCAAAATCAAAATATTTCAAACTTAAATGATGTCGCCTCGTTTTTGAATAATGCGGATTTTGACAGGCAGGTGAAATATTTGAATGCCGCGATTTATGATGAAAAAAACAATACCGATTTTGAACGCAAAACGTTTATGAAAGCTTTCAAAAAAGCCGTCAATGAACATAAAAAACAACGCGGCAAGCAGGCATCGCCTATTCCGCCGCTGTATAAATAAAGCTTGTTTTTTATCTGTACCTTATTTTGAAGGAATTTGTTTTGCCCGCAACTTGATTGGCCTCATCGATGGTATAGATGCGAATGTCTGCGCGAGCTGGGGCTGAGGGTGTTTTTTCAACATCGTCAAGACCACCCGTGTCTTCACCGCCGTTGCTTGTGACGATTTCTTCTTCCTTAACAGGCGGAGTTCTATCATAAAGGCTTGCAAGTTCAATATTGTTTGCTTTGACATACGCACTGCAATTTGCAATTGTATTTTTTGCGCCACCTGTACCGCAGGTATAATTACTGTCAGAAACCATATCTAACAGATTGAGGCACGCATCTTTTGTGGCACAAAGACTGCCTCCTGCCATCGATTGAGCCTTGGCATCTTTATATGCCGCAACCTTTTCGGCGCAATCCGTCGTGCAGGCAAGATTATTTTGCATATCTTCCGGCGAGGCATAAGTCGTACCGTCCGATGTGGTATAAACCCCGTCATCACCTTTGGTGTAGCTGACAATCGTGCCGTTATAACCTTTACCTGTGCAATCTAGTGTAGATGGGCAATAAAGTGTACCGTTAGAACCTGTACCCAAAAAAGCATTATCCGCAATCAACGAAACCGAATCAGGAATAACAAGAGAATTTAATTTAGGAGCTTGATTAAATATTCTATAACCTATTGATTCAACTGAATCGCTCAAAATTAATGAAGTTAAATTTGGTTGCATACCAAATGTAACGTCTCCAATCGAAGTGACCGAATCGGGAATTACAAGAGTTTCTAATCTTCCATAATTGGTACCACTACTAAAAGCAGCCGCTCCAATCGAAGTGACCGAATCGGGAATCGTAACTGAGGTTAAGCTGATGGCACCATAGAAAGCTCTATCCGCAATCGCTGTTATTGAATTAGGTATCGTAACTGAGGTTAAGCTACTGGCCTTAAAAAAGGCACTATCTCCAATTGATGTAACCGATTCTGGGATTACCACAGAAGTCATTTTTTCAGCACCATAAAAGGCATAATTTCCGATTGATGTAATACCCTTTGTTCCTGTCGTTTCATTAGCACCTTCAACCACAACGGATTTGATAGTTTTTCTTTGCGAATACCAAGGAGTTTCAGAAAGGCCATAATTTTCCATCGCGCCTGCTCTTGCTTTATTATCTGTAGAAATTGTCAGCGTTCCACCAGTTAAATCCCAACAGCAGTTTGTGCCGCAAGTTTGGTTGTTTGCGCAAGCGGCATAGGCATTTGTGCCATAAAGTGCACACCCTGCAATTAAAATTAAATATCGTGTTTTCATAATATTTCTCCTATTTTTCTTTTTTACGTCATGGCGAACTTGTTTCGGGATCTAAAGAGATGCTGAAATAAATTCAGCATGACGGGTTATTGTTAACGTCATTACAAAAAAGCCGCACCTTTAAGGAGCGACGGGGAGTTAATGAATCATGTTTCGTGTAATGACTTCCGCAACCTTTAGGAATTTGCATTGGACATCCGCTACGGACTCCCCGAGCATCTGTCGGGGATAAGTCGTTGTTTAAAATAAAAAAACAACACCAAAAACAGTGTTATCCTTCACTGCACGAAACAAAGGCTCATTACAGCCCCGCACCCTATCAGGGTACTTGATAAAGAAGTTTCTTCTCTATCTGTTTTTGATTTTGCCATATTCAAAAACAAAAGTCAAACAAAAAATTTTATGTTTTTTATAAAAAAGGTTCTAAAACGCGGGGTAAAACGCCGTTTAAGGCTGACAAACAAATGCCGTAATTTGTGATGGGCGTTTTGCTTGCTTGTGCCAGTGCAATCCGTGATAAAATCGCTTTTCGGTTTTGTGTGCAACCGCCGCATTGAACAATCAATCGATAATCTTTTAAATTGCTGTTAAAATCGCACCCCGAAGTATGTTCAAAAATCAAATTTTTACCCGTTTTGAGCTTCATCAGATGCGGAATTTTGACGGTACCGATATCATCATCGGCCGCGTGATGCGTGCAAGATTCGGATATCAAAATTTTATCCCCGTCTTTTAAGGTTTCAATTGTTTTTGCACCTTCAACAAAAACCGATAAATCTCCTTTAAGGCGCGCCATCAAAATCGAAAATGTGGTGCATAAAATATCGGACGGTGTGTTGTTAACCATAAATTTGACAACCTGTGAATCGCAAACGACTAAATCAGGTTTTGTCTTGAGGTTTTTAAGTGCCGAAAGATATTGATTTTCTTTGACAACCATAATCATTTGGTCATGGTCTAAACAATCTCTGATGGCCTGAACCTGAGGCAAAATCAAACGTCCCTTCGGTGCTTCAAAATCAATCGGAACAATCATGACAACAAGTCCGCCCCTTTTGACTAAATCACCGAGCATGGCAGGCGGGGTTAAAAAATCTTCGGGGCAAATGTCAAGTATCGCTTTTTCAACCAAATGAAGGGCCTGACTTCTATGACTTAAATCTTGCGCATTTAAAACCAGTGTTTTTTCATGAACATAAGGCGTTATATCATCTGAAACATTGAGGACATCGATGAAAGGAATGTTTTTTTCTTTCAAAAGGGTTATGATTTTTTCTTCATTTTCATTTTTGAGCGGATTTTTTGAAACAACGACGGCGATATCCGCTTTTTGCAACACGGACATTGTTTTTTTGATACGCTGTTGTGCCAAATTTGTCTTGTCGTCAAAGCCTGCCGTATCCATCCACAAAACAGGTCCCAATGGATGCATCTCTTGCGCTTTTTCAACAACATCGGTTGTGGTTCCCGCAATGGGAGAAACAATTGCGGCCTCTTGTCCCGTCATCAAATTCAAAAATGTGGATTTGCCGCTGTTGACCTCACCTAAAATGGCAATCTGCAGTCTTAAAGCTTTGGGCGTAGTTTGCATGATGGTTTTCCTTTCAAAATTTTAATCGCTTAAAAAAAGACGCTCTGCATTGAGATAAATCATCTCGCTTGTTTCCTGAATATCTTTTTGCAAAACCTCTGCGATGCGCTGGATAAGGTAAGGCAGGTCTTCAGGCGCGCTTTGATAAGGCGCATCCGTTTCAATCAAAAGTCTGTCCGGAGCAATGGTTTGCAAAATTCGATTTGCTTCTTTTTTTTGAAAAAAACGTGTGTTAATCGCAAAATAAAAGCCGAACTTTGTCAGCTGACGCGCACGCTCAAGTGAGCCGCTAAAGCTGTGAAAAATGGTGTTTTCAGGCAAAACGGCCTGATAATTTTGCAAAATTTCGTCAGCTTTGACGGCATGCAACAAAAGCGGACGATGATAAAGCTTTGAAAATTCAAGCTGAATGTTAAAAATTTCTTTTTGCGCTTTGATATCCGTATTTTTTAAGGTATCAAAGCCGCATTCGCCGATAGGGGCATCACTAAATTTTTTGAGGTATTCTTCAAGATCATGTTGCCAATTAAGATGCGTTTGTTTGATGTACCACGGGTGAATGCCGAACGCGGGGATGATGTCAAAAGCGAAATCGTGAGCGGCTTTGGCCACTTTTTCCCAATCATCAGGGGATGACGAAACACAAACACACTTGTCTATGTCGGCGCTTTTTAGCCGCAGGATAAGTTCGGATAAATTCGTGTTTTTAAAGTCCGTTAAATGGATATGTGTATCAAAAAATCTCATTTGTTTCGTTATAAGCGCTATTTTTCGATTTGACAAGATTGTTTTTTCAAGCTTTGGCTCAAAAAATAAAAAAAATTGAAAAAAAAGCTTGCAAAAGTGCAAAAAAAATGCTTTAATTAAAGCTCAAACAAATATTTATAAATAAAGGAAAAATTATGGTAGTTTCGTCGTTAGAAAATGTCAACACGATTGTATTGACTGAAAAATTGAGCGAATTTATTAAAGAATCAAACGTCAAGGCTGTCAGCGATAAATGCCGTATTGTCAAGATGAGCTTGAGTGAAAAAGTACATCACTTTCCCATCGACATTCCGTTTATTGCCGCTGTGATGGATTGTGAAGAAGGCAAACAGGCTCTTTTCTTCATCAAACGCAAAAAGTTTGCGCTTGTTGAGGGTAATGCTGTTTCTTCTTCCAAAAATGTCGGCAACAGCTTTGAGATCGACGGTATCAAGTATGTCCTTGAAGACACGGTCAATGATATGCCGCGTTATAAACCGGTGTTCCCGAAGGCTGAAAAAGCGGCCAGAAAACCCGTTGATGTTGAATAAAGTTTAACCTTAAATATTATGTCATATGAAAATTATAGTGTGTTTTGCGCTGATGGCGGCTGGGCTGTTTATCGGCATTGACAGGTCTTCGAACAGACCTTGTGAAACCCCTCGTTCCGATGCGCCGCGTCAGGTGGCCGTCGTGGTAACGGATGAGGCTCTTGACGAGCTTCGCAGAAATTTGAAGGTGCTCAAATCGACACCTTCTGAGAAATATCAGCGTCGAGTGCGGCGTTGATTTGTCCCTCATGCATAAAAAAACAGCTTTCTATGTTTTTTTGCCTCTGAGTTCTTCAGAGGATTTTTTTTTGAGTAAAGGCCGTGGACGACAAACGGCCTTTTGTTGCTCAAAAATGTTTTGTTTTTATGTCAGCTTTTTTTTCCAGTATTGGTACTGTTTCATAACATAATCTTTGCCCGATTTTAAGGCCAAAGCCTTGTTTTGTTGCTCTTTTTGAATGGCGTAACGGGCATTTTGTTCTGTGATTAAAAGTGCATCCTTAAAGTTTTTGAACCCAACCATTTGCGCGGCAATTTCTAAAGCTTCATGATGCGTGATTTGAAGCATTTTTTTAAGATATTTTGCTTTTTGTTTTAATATTTCGATATAAATTTGACGCGCTGTTTTTTGCGTTTTTGCAACTTCTTCATAAATTGCCGGAATATAATATTCCGGAACGTATTCGATGTTAAATGTCAAATTCGGATAACTCAATTGCAAGGTTTTGATTTGCGCATTATTGGTTATTTCATGCCTGTCTTTGCTTAAAATCAATTTTCCGTCATCAAACAAAACGTACCAATCGTGTCGGGCTTCTACATGATTGATATAGGGTTCTGTTGATGGCGGAAGCGTGACGCTGATGCATTTTCTGCCTGTAAGAAGATTTAAGATATAATCTTGCATCAAAACGATTTCTTCACTTGTTAAATTATGTTGCGGCGGCAGATTTTGTGAAGCGTCTTTAGGACTGATATACCAATCAAATTTTTGCGCCTTTTGATATAAAGCACGGATATAATCCTGAGGAACATACAAACGCCTTAAATAAACGTATTGGTTATATTTCATACTAAAATCGTATATAACAGAAGGATCATTGATAGCATTTCCCCCTTTGTAATTTGTTGATACAAAAAACATACCGTTCTCAAAAAGTGCCAAATATTGGCGGCACGACGGATTGATTTTTTCGTATTTTGATGCGGTCAATAAAATATTGTTGTTCTTAAAACAATTTTTTAAAAAGGTTTCTTTATCCGGCAGCGGAACGATTTCAAAATTTTGTTCCGGCGTATATTGTGTATAAGCATATTTTGAAATTTTTTGTAAAAATTCATTATAAGCAAACAAGTCAAACTGAATTTGAGGACCAAAAATTTTTTTGATTTTATATCCGTGAAACTCGAGAGCTCTTTTGATTTTTGTCAGTCTTAGCGAATTGTCCTTTGCCGGATTAAACGCATGAATCAAAACACCATTTGAAAAGAAATGAAAAGGAATATTATATTGCTCCAACGACAGGGGATTGTACTTTTGCACAATCCATGTCTGTTTGAGGTTGTTTTTTAGCCTGTATTGATATTCTTTATCTAAAATTGATTTCCAATAATCTTGGCCAAACGGCTGAAAAGTTAGACAAACACCTTCTTGAAAAAGTCTTTCAAGTGTTTCTTGATTTAAATCTAAGGGTAATGTTTTCATAGCAAAATCTCCTATAAGCTGAGGATATATTTCTTTGATGCCTGCCTGTCAAAAATCCTCATCGTTTAAGGGTTTTGCTTTGTTGTGTTAAAAAGGTTGTCTCATCCGAGTTTGCCTGTAAAAAGGGCAGGCAGCAAGCGTCAACCATCGCTCTGGTTTAAAAATAGTTCAATTTTAAATACTTGTCAATAAATTTTTTTTGTTCATGCGTGAATTGTAAATTAAAAACAGAAAACGAACAGTAGCGAATAAAAAAAGAATCGTGTATTTCTAAGAGTTGAAATTAAAAAAAGGAAATACACGATGGGACAAGAATATACTAAAAAAAGAAAAAATCAACATATTAAATTATCCTATTTTAGCAATGCTGATTTTTTTAGTATAAACTTCAACTTTAGCTCAAAATAATCGGCAAGGCAAGTGCAATGGCCATAAAGGCGAAAATAAGCTGATTTTTAAGGCTTTGCTCTTTATAAAATATGGCAGAATAAATCATCACGACGGGTACGGATAGCCTTAAAAAGACGGCGACAATTGATACCGGCAAAATGTTAATTGAAGCATAAATCACCAAAAATTCAGATGCGGCATAAAATGCACCTGCAAACGCAATTTTTTTATCAAAAAACATATTTTTGAAATCTTGCTTTGAAATACCGTGGAATAAGCTGACCGCAAACATCACGACAGATGATACCAAAAGGTGCGTATACCATCCGACTTGAGGGATGGCAAGGTGGTCTGAAACAGTGTATGATGCCATAATCAGAGTTACCGCAAAAAATGCGGCAGTTGCTTTTTTAGAAAGTCGTTTGGCATCGCCTTTGATTAAAAAAACAGCGCCCAGCACACCAAAACCCAAAATGCATAAAACTTTAACAAGCCCCAGTCCTTCGCCAAAAAAGAGATTGTTTGCAAGTGCACCTAAAGCCAAGGCAATAAAGCTTAAAAATACGGAAGATGACGTGCTTTCTTTGTTGACGATTTGTTGCAATTCAATCAGATAGAAAAGACTTGCCCCTTTATAAACAGAAATTAAAATAAAAGGTGAAAAAATAATGCCGCGCCAATCATCTGTCAAAAGATGTCCTAAAAGAGGAAAAGTCAGCAAAAGCGCCGTCAAAAGCCATGTACTGGTGAATGCCGGTGACATTGACGGTGGAAAATACTTTGCCGCCGGTCTGTACAAAATCGGCCGTCCCGCCCATGAAAGAAGCAATAAAAATCCGATAAAAATTTGAAATAATGTCATGTTTTGTTTCCCTTTTTTATACTTTACTTGAAATTTTGATTTATGCAACAAAAAAATCCACCGGTTTTTAAAGCCGGTGGATTTTCTTTTGAAAGTACCTTTTGGGGTGTTACATCACCCACGGTTGCTGCCCCTCTTCAAAAGAGCGGAGTTCATAATCGCCTGCATAGGAGCCCTCATCTACAGCGATGTAGATAATCGACATAATACAACTGAGAACAAAAAGGCTCACAACCACAATTTGCCATGCAAAACTCGGTATTAATGCGAGAATACCGGATGTCACAAGGCAAGATATTGCGTATGCTAGAAGATATACAGCGATGATACCCAGTTTTTCTTCTCCGATTACCATCGAAAGGACGGCAATCAAGAATCCTATAATGAGAATTATAGGCGCAGCGAGAAAAACTACTTTTAGCAATATCGTCGCTTTCCATGCCCACACCCATGGTATCAGTTTAACGACACCATAGCTGGCTGCCTCAGTCAGCAATCCTACAACGCCAAGACCGGAGAGGTCTCCCCTCAAGACATTGAAAATGAGCGAAAGGGCGACAATAACCCCCCCAACAATAACCCATGTATTCATAATTCTATATTTTTAAGTTAAACTTAAATTTCAAATAAAAAAACAAATCATTATGAATTTTAAGGCACTTCAAATATACACATAACCTTATCCATAATAACTTTGTAAAACTTTTAGCGCCGAGCAATTATTTTTTAACGGCCTTGATTTTTACTGCCTTTGGCGGGTGTTTCCAGATATCGGCTTAAATTGAGGTTAGAGCAATCAATTTTTTCTTTAAAATCGCGTTCAAAATCTTTTCGCGTATAGCCGATTAAATATCCGTCATTTGCTTTTTTCTCAACAATATTGCCGATAACCGCATATTTTTTTTCAATAAAGCGGTTGATATATTCTTCGGCGCCTTGGGTAAATTCTTCAGGATTATTTTGATACATTTTTTGCAAAACGTTTAAAAAGCCCAAGCGCACAACCGAAAAGGCTTCTTTTTGAACAATCTGCGCCGTTGAGCTTTGCGCGTGTTTGTAATAACCGTAAGCATTTTCTTTTAAGCCGGTTATTTTAGAATCTTTATATAAAAACATGGCAAGCGTCGGAAAATCTTCGCATACATTCATCTCTTTTTCGCATTCGGGATACATCTTTACATAGCGTTTGAAAATATTGCCTTTTAAAACTTTCGTCCAGCCGATGCTGTCTGCTGTTGAAGCAATTTCAGGCATTTCATGAATCAAAACGGCTTTTTGTGTTGCAAGTTTATGGCTTAAATCGTTATGCGGCGCACCGCCTTTATCGTTGATAACCAAGCTTTCATCGCCCTGAATGGTATAGCCTGCAATAAGCACATTTGCTTTGGTTTTCTCAATTTGAAAAACACAATTTGAAACAGTATCCGGACTTAAAAAAACATCATCGCTGTCAAGCCCCATATAAATATCATCATCTTTTATTTGGCAAGATATAACTCTGTTTAACCGTTCGCCGGATTTTCCGCATCCTTCATTTTCGGGCTGAGTGCTTTGAACAATTTGCATATCAAATCCGCGATTTTCAAACTTTTGCTTCCACATTTTTAAAATTTTGAGTGTGTTATCGCTTGATTTATCATCATACACAACGATTTTGACATTCGGATATGTTTGATCAAAAACCGACTTGAGCGATTTATTAAGCGTTGTTTCAGAGTTGTGTGTGCGCATGCCGACAAAAACGGTTTTATTTTCCATAGCTTTTTTCCTTTGGTGAGATTTGAGGTTAAAATTAAAGTCAGTGTGCTTTTATGGAAAAAAACACACTGACTTGATTGTTGCGGAAGCCTTGCCTTACTTCACCGGAAGCTTGAAGACAATCTTCCGAAGAAGGTGCCGCCCCTCGTGATCCATGCAGGGCTTGTGGCCCATGCCTGGCTCAATGACGCAGCATGTCCCGGGGGTAAGGATGACCTTATCCGTGCAGGGCGTTACGCCATCATAGAAGGCGATGTCGCGGGTGGCATCGTATTCTTCTGTGACGGTGAGCTGCTGCACGGGGCAGAGCTCAATTTCCTCGGGGGAGAGGAGAGAGCACTGAACGTCAACAAAACGTTCGTGGCTCTCATAAGGGCCCTCGGCGCGGGAGTTCTGCTCGGGATCCAAATGAGCCCGTGCCCCGCCGCTCATTTCAATCTTGCCGACAACAAAGTTGTTGAGGGCGTTGTTGATGATGGCGAGCATTTCCTCTGCATAGGGTGCGCAGAGGGGGTGCTGACGAAGGTCAGCAAAAGCAATATTTTTCATATATCTTGGAATTGTGGCAAATTTTATAAAGAAAACCTATTCTTTGAACATCTGCCTGTTTAACATTTCAAAACGATATATTATGAAAGAATGAGCTTCCGCAGGGGAATAGTAAACATAAACTTTCATAATAACTTTTGATTTGACTCAACTGTAACAAAACGTACGTTTAAAGTCAATAACTTTTTTTTGAAAATTTAAAATTTTTGACAACTTTATTCTAAATCCCTTAAAACAAGGGTCTTTTTTGTATTTTAAAAAACATTTTTCGTCAATTTTTTACGCTTTTAGACTGGTCAATTTAAACGTCCCTTTAAATTGACCAGGTTTAAGATGTTTAACGGATTGATATTTAAGGATAAAACGGATGTCTGTTAAAATTTTTAATGATAAAAAAAAGAAGGCCCCCTCAAAGAGAGCCTTCTTTCTAAAAGATTTTGTCGACGATGAAATTAGGGAAACCGCTTCGCTGTTTTTCAATGAAGGTACAAATACCTTCTTCGGTGATAGGAATGCCTTGCTCAAGCATGCGCACCTCGGTCACACCGCCTGAAATGGTCAGGCAAGACTTGATGCCGGCCCTGTTGGCGCCTAAGATGTCGGTACCTAAGGTGTCGCCAACCATCAGCACCTTGCTTCGGGGCGTATCGCCTGAAACCCAGTCAAAATTGGCCGGCAAAACCCAGTCTATAATGTCAGGATCGGGCTTGCCGTACATAATGACCTTTCCGCCGAGCGTACGATAGGCATTGGCGATAGAGCCTTGGCGGATGACCCACCGGCCGTCTTCCGAGGCGATTTCGTCCGGATTGGACACCACCATCGGAAGCCCTATTTTAGCGAGACGTCGGAGCTTGGGCAAAAAACCATTCATCGTGGTGCGATCTTCGCCGTTAATCTGCGGAATACCGCAATAAACGAAGTCGGCATCCTCTGGTTTTTCCACCAAATCGTAGGGAGAACCTTTGAAGATAGCAGGAACCTTCTCCGGCTTTTTAAAGTTTGCCGTGCCAAACACGCAATACTTATTGCCGCAGGGAAGTGTTCCCTTGGCGATGTCTTCCTTGGCGTATTGCCCGGAGGTGATGAAATCGTCAAAATGGACACCCTTGATAAGGCCTTTTTGGGCATAGCGCTCAACCGGATCGGTGAATGTCGCATTCGAAAGGAACACAACCTTCCGGCCCGTCTCACGGATCTTTTGCAAGACCGCAACGGCCTCTTTATTCAGCCCATCGGCAAACGTGAC
The DNA here is from genome assembly GCA_902785935.1 of uncultured Pseudomonadota bacterium. GTDB lineage: Bacteria > Pseudomonadota > Alphaproteobacteria > RF32 > CAG-239 > UBA1254. The sequence continues at coordinate 4,810 of CADAAN010000007.1, read as the reverse complement.
GACACCGTAATTGTCGACCAAGATGTAGTCAAAATCTTTGACCATATCAAAAAAAATGTTATTCTTAAAGATCATAAAAATAAAAATTTAAATTCAACATAAAATATACTATTTCGAATGTATCATAGCAAAAAGAATCTTTTTGTCAAGATAAATAATGATTGACACGTCAATTTTTTTTGTTAAACTTCGCATGTTGTTGTTAATTTTTTTCAAAGGAACTTTTGTGATGATTAAAAATATTTTTTGGGATGTTGACGGTGTTTTGGCAAACCTCAATTATGCTTATTTTCACTTTTTAAAAGAGCATCCGAAGTATAAACCCATGTATGGCGACATCAAATGGGAAGATTTGCCCAAAGTTTTGCCTATTGTCCCAAAATACGGCGCGCTTGAATTAAAGACTCACCCGACGCTTGGCACAGAGCTTGACTATGATTTTTGCCACAGCCCCGAATTTTTCACAAACCGCCCGTTATACGACGGTGTTGTTGAAACATTAAAGCGTTTTCATGACAAAGGTTTCAAGCAGTTTACATTGTCCGCAACCTTTGATGTTGAAACAAAAACAAAGTTTTTGAACAACCTTCTTGCCGAGGTTAAAGACTTTCTGACCATCAAATGCGTGCAACACGGCAAATTTATGCACGACACGGCAAAAGTGGATATGCTCAAATCCTGTTTTGAGGAATATGGCCTGAAAGCTGATGAAACAATTTTGGTGGATGACCGTATATATAACCAATATGCCGCGATTGATGCCGGTGCGCATCCTGTGCGCTATCGCTGTGAATTTACAACCGATTTGCCAGATGACTTAAAGTGGATTCCCGAAGTTCATTCGCTTAAAGAACTTGAACAACTTATAGATGATGTCAACAGCGGAAAAATGACACTTTAAGCTTATTCTTGTTTGAAAATTAAAAAAGTAAGGGCGGTTATCTTGATTTACCGCTCTTTTGTTTAGATGAAAATTCAAGCATCATCAAATTGCTTTTTTCATCGTCGCTTAAGGCTTTGAAAAGCGAATCTGATGTTTTGTCTTCAAGCGCGGGATACGATTCTTTGAGCTTTTGCGTCAAATTTTCAATCTCGGCATTGATCGGCATATCAGAAAGCATATTTTGAATTTCAGCCTCATAATCCTTGCTTGCAAACAAAAGTTTTGCAAGCTCTGTCGGGTCTTTTGATGCCAAAAGCTGTTTGGCCGCCGCCGCAGCAACCTGTTGCACAAAAGTATTGCGGAATGCTTTTTGCGCACTTTCACGATCATCTTTTGTCTTTTTTTGCTTTTCTTCAAAATATTTGCGCTGAAAACGCGAAAATTCACTGACGGGAGATAACCCGCTTGCAAAATTTTTAAGCCCTTGAGCAAATGTTTTTTCATCGCTCAAAGCCCTGATACCGCGACTGCCCGGCGCACGATAAATCATCCAGTCATAAACAATCTCATCCGTGATGGAAGCTTTGAAAATTTTATCTTCAACATCTTGCAAATCGACACGCTTAATTGTTCCTTCAGGATTGGTGTAAACGCTGATATGCTCTAAAAAGAAATCTTCGGTATATTTTGCTTTTGAAAGATGATTAATTAAAACATGTGTCATCAAAATTGCCGCTAAGCCGAGTTTAAGCTCATCATTGGCGTAATAGACGATTTTGCGCGGATCACGCATCACTTCAGGCACGCAAAGTGCACGATTGATGGCTAAAACATGGATTTGCTTTAGCAAATTGAGTTGTTTGTTCGTCAAAGCAATGTTGCTTTCGATATTCATTGCCGCCGCTTTGAGGGCAAACTGACGAACAACTTCTTGTATTTTTTGTTGTTTTTTAGCTTTTATTTCTTCCGTATTCATCAACTTTTTCGCTTTTTTTATAAACTTGAAGCGTATTATATCAAAATTTTGGGTTGTGTGCAAGGTTAAATCGTGTTTTTCACCGTAAACAACAATTGAGGTACTTTTTATCCTGACGCCCCGATGTGTGTCGGAGCGTTTTTTTCTTGCCATAAAAAAGGCCACCTCAAAGGGTGGCGATTTAATGGTGGTCAGAGAGGGGATCGAACCCCCGACACGAGGATTTTCAGTCCTCTGCTCTACCAACTGAGCTATCTGACCGAATCGAAAATCGAGATACTTATAACGGATAAAAATACCCTTGTAAAGTAAAAAATTTAAAATTATGCACTTTTTTGTTTTTTTTATGGTTTTAAACGGATTAGCCGGCGTAAATAAAGTCTTATCAATACGCGATGCTTAAAATATTTGTCTTGCCTTTAAGATATTATGGCCGGATTTATTTATTGTCATCCTATTTTTCTTTTTTGCACCATTAAAAAAGTCGCACCATTCAAGGGGCGACGGGGTGTTAGAAAATCAGACTTTGAGAAATGACTCTGATAGCCTTTAGGTTCTAAACCTTGTACATCCGCCATCAGCACCCCGACTAAAACTTCGGGGATAACTGTTGTTTAAAATAAAAAAACAACACTAAAATACAGTGTTATCGTTCACTGCTCAAAGTCAGAGCCTTCTAAAGCCCCGCACCCTATCAGGGTACTTGATAAAAAAATCACTTTTTCTATCCAACAATCATTATTGCACAGAAAAAGTGACTTGTCAAATTTTAAAAAAAATTTTTTTTATATTTCTTTTATATTTTCAACCGCGATGGTGCATATATCTTCCGCAATTTCGGCTAAGCCGCCCTCAATTTGCCATGATTTGAAGGCTTGATTGTTTTCATCAAGAAGGCTTAATGTTCCGCTTGATAAAACCTGTGAGCGCGGGGCTCTGTCTTTAATGATGGTCAAATTACCTTCTTTAACGGGCAAAACAACTTTGTCCGCTTTTTGCGGCGGATAAGTCGTTTGCGGTGTGTAAATGTGCAATGTGATACTCATTTTTAATCCGTTTGTTTTAATTTTTCAGCCTTTTGAAGAGCATCTTCAATTGTTCCGACCATATAAAATGCCTGTTCCGGCAAATCATCATAAAGCCCGTCTAAAATGCCCTTAAAACCTTTGATTGTGTCTTTTAAGTCCACAAAAACGCCCTTTGTGCCGGTAAAGACTTCCGCAACAAAAAACGGTTGAGATAAAAAGCGCTGAATTTTGCGCGCTCTTGAAACCGTTAAGCGGTCTTCATCCGAAAGTTCATCCATACCCAAAATCGCAATAATGTCTTGAAGCGCATTATATTTTTGCAAAATTTCCTGCACGCTTCTGGCAACTTCATAATGCTCTTGCCCCACAATGTCGGGCGATAAAACGCGGCTTGTCGAATCCAAAGGATCAACAGCCGGATAAATGCCGAGTTCTGAAATTTTGCGCGATAAAACCGTTGTGGCGTCCAAATGCGCAAATGTCGTGGCCGGCGCAGGATCGGTCAAATCATCGGCCGGTACGTAAACTGCCTGTACCGATGTGATTGAGCCGTCTTTGGTCGAAGTAATGCGTTCCTGCATTGTGCCCATATCCGTGCCTAATGTCGGTTGATAACCCACAGCGGACGGAATACGCCCCAAAAGCGCAGAAACTTCTGATCCGGCTTGTGTAAAGCGGAAAATGTTATCAATAAAAAGCAAAACGTCCTGATGTGCCACATCTCTGAAATATTCCGCTTCGGTCAAACCTGTCAAAGCCACTCTGGCGCGTGCTCCCGGGGGTTCATTCATCTGCCCGTATACAAGAACGGTTTTTGAATTGTCGCCTTTTAGGTCAATAATGCCTGATGAAATCATTTCGTGATAAAGGTCGTTGCCCTCTCTTGTACGTTCACCGACGCCGGCAAAAACGGAATAACCGCCGGCGCCTAATGCCACGTTATGAATAAGCTCTTGAATAAGCACCGTTTTGCCGACACCCGCACCGCCGAATAAACCGATTTTTCCGCCCTTGACATAAGGTTCTAAAAGGTCAATCACCTTAATACCGGTCATCATAATTTCTGTCTTTGTCGATTGATCCGTAAACAAGGGTGCATCGCGGTGAATCGGGCTGTATGTATCGGTTTTGATATCTCCTCTGCCGTCAACCGCATCGCCCGTCACATTAATGATACGACCCAAAAGCGCCTTTCCGACAGGGACTTTAATCGGAGATCCCGTATTGATGACCTCAACGCCGCGACTTAAACCGTCGGTTGAATCCATCGCAATCGTACGCACAACATTATCACCGATATGAGCTGCAACTTCTAAAACAAGTTTTTTGCCGTTATTGTCACATTCAAGCGCGGTTAAAATGGCCGGCAAAACAGACGTATCTTCAAATTTGACATCAACAACGGCACCTAAAACCTCAGTAATTTTGCCCGCTTTGGAAATAGTGTTTTGTTGTTTGACTTCATCAAATAAATTCGGTTCGGTTTGCATAATCTGTCCTTTCTTTAATCAAATGGCTTCAGCACCCGAGATAATCTCGTTTAACTCCGTCGTGATGGCGGATTGGCGAAGCGTGTTGTACTTCAAATTAAGTGTTGCAATCATATCTTTGGCATTTTCGGTGGCATTATCCATTGCGCTCATACGCGCCCCTTGCTCAGATGCTTCGGCGCTCAGCATGGCCCCAAAAATGCGGTTTACCAAAAGCTTTTGAAGCGCCTCATCAAGCACTTCTTCTTTTGAACCTTTATAATCAAAATAAGCCGACCCGACGTGATCTGCATCTGCTTTGATATCAATATCATTTATATCCAAAGGATAAGCTTTAAGCACGCTCATCTCACGATTTAAGGCTGAATGAAAGCGGCTGAAAATAACCTCACAAACATCAAAAGAGCCTCCTGCAACAAAGTTCTTGATTTTA
>CADAAN010000006.1 GCA_902785935.1 uncultured Pseudomonadota bacterium | reverse complement strand
ATCAAACCGGTTCAAAAGTTTTATTGATATTTAACAACCAAAATCTCAAAAGATTTTTTACCGCCGGGAGCCATAAACTCAACCGTATCTCCAACTTCTTTGCCAATCAAAGCTTTTGCAATCGGCGATGAAACGGAAACAAGATTTTTTTCAATATCAGCTTCATAATCACCGACAATTTGATATTCTTTTTCGGCATCCGTATCCGTATCGGCCACCAAAACCGTTGCACCGAAACGTACAATATCACCTGACATTTCTTTCGGATCAATCACCTGAGCACGGCTGACAACCGCCTCTAATTCTTGAATACGACCCTCAATAAAGCTCTGCTTTTCTTTAGCGGCAGAATATTCCGCATTTTCAGACAAATCGCCGTGCGAACGAGCCTCTGCAATCGCAGCAATAATATTCGGACGGTCAACGCCTTTCAAATTTTTGAGCTCTTGCTCAAGTTGTAAATATCCTTTTTTCGTTAAAGGAAATTTTTCCATATTACATTCTCCTCAAATCAAATAAATTAAAGGTTCAACAGACCTTGAAAATCAAGGCTAAAGCATAATTTTTAAGTTCAGAAAAAATCAGACTGCGATTTTTAAATCACAGTCAAAATGTTTGTTAATATGTCTTTCTTATAATCCTCGATTTTAAAAAAGTCAAGCACTTTCTTTTTTTGTGTAAAACTTTTTTATTTGATATACAATTTTATGTATTTTGGTAAATTAAAGAGGTGTGATATTTTATATTCAGATTGGAGAAATATAATGAAAAATTTACTTTTGGCATCTGCCGGTTTTTGCGTGGCTTTGGCTTTGTCAAACGCTGCAAATGCTTATGACAGCACGGGTTGCGGTTTGGGCTCAATGGCTTGGCGCGGACAAAGCGGTATTTTGCCGCAAATTTTGGCCGTAACGACAAATGAAACTTTCGGCAACCAAACATTCGGTATTACTTTCGGTACATCGGGTTGCGATCCGAACGGACGCATTTCGGGCGGCACACAAAAAATGGTCTTTTCATTTTTGGAAAATAATATGGAACAGTTCGCTATTGACGTTGCTGCCGGTGAAGGTGAAACTTTGACAACACTTGCGGGCATCCTTGATATGGATGAAAAAGTTGTTGCACAAAGGGCTTATCAAAACTTTGCAGTTTTATTCCCGAATGAAAATGTTGATGTTGCTGATGTCACATTAAAATTCTGCGAAATTATGAAAGCATAGTTTTTTATAAAAGGATAAAAGCACGGGATTTGATTAAACCGTGCTTTTTGTTTATCAAATGCGTCGATTCGTTTTAATATTTTGCTTGTTTTTATGCGGTTTTCAATCAAGCGATGATTTAGCCTTTTCAAGGCAATGGCTTGCCCTCATTCATTATCAGCCGAGGATATTCGGCGCCTATCAAGGAACAATCAAAAGCCCCGATTTTTATCTTTCAAAAAACGGGCAAACTGATCCGAAAGCAGAGCTTGAGGCAACAATCAGCCTTTTTGAAAACGATGAACAAAATGAAAAAAAATGCCTTTTTCCGGCACGCTATCTTCTTTTAAAAGAAAAAGGGATTATCAAAAAACCTTTTCCAAAATGCGAAGAATTTGCTCAATTTCAAAAAGATTTATCACCAAGCGGAGTGACTTTGCTTTTTACCGATGCGTATATGAACAATTCTTCATCGCTTTTCGGTCATACGCTGATACGCATTGACACATCGCGCAAAGGCACGCAACTTTTAGCTCACGGGGTCAATTACGGTGCATACACAAGAGGCTTTGAAGACAGTCCGTTTTATGCCATCTATGGGTTATTGGGCTTTTTTCAAGGCGGTCTCACGACAAAACCTTATTATGACATCATCAACACCTATAACAACATCGAAAATCGTGATATTTGGGAATATCACCTTGATTTGAGTCAAGATGAGCTTGATTTATTTGTGGCGCATATTTGGGAAATCGGGCATATAACAACGCCGTATTATTTTTTCTCGCAAAACTGTTCTTATATGTTGCTTGAAATTTTAGATGCCGTTAAGCCGGATTTAAGACTTGCGCAAGATTTTAAGACATACGTTATACCGCTTGATACAATTAAGGCTGTCAATCAACGAGGTATTGTCAAAGACACAACTTATCGCCCATCACGTATGAACAAAATCAAACATCGCCTCAAACAGATGAATAAATCGCAATATCACGCATTTTTAAGCTTGATTAAAGACGATTCTGCCCCTCTTGAGGCTTTGGAAAAAGAAAAACAAGCCGATGTTTTGGAAACAGCATATCAATATGTGCAATATCAATACATCAAAAAAGATTTAGACCTTAAAGAATATCGCAAAAAAAGTTTTTTTATCTTAAGAAAACGCAATCAAATGAATGCCGGACAAACATTTGATGAATTGCATGAGGGGCAAAATCCCGTTCTTTCGCACGAAAGCGGAAAAATTGCTTTCGGTCTCGGTTTTGAAAACGGCGAAGCTTTTCAAGAGTTTCAAATCCGGCCGGCTTATCATAGCTTGAGCGATAATCCGAAAGGTTATTTAAAAGGTGCGGCCATCAATTTTTTAGAAACACATATCAGGCATTTGGATAACAAAGACAGATATGTATTGCAAAACTTAAAGGTGCTTGAGCTTGTATCACTTTCCCCGATAGATAAAACTTTTCACGCACCTTCATACAGAATAAATGTTGATGTGCCTCGCATACAAAACCTTTATACAAAAAAATACGGACATATCGGTCGGACTGAATTGGCTTTGGGCGGAGCTTATGCTTTTTCAGACAACTTTTTTGTATACGCTCTTTCAAGCCTCGACGGTGCATACGGCGGATTTTTAAGACATAATGCTTATGCCGGCATTTCAGCCATCGGTGGTATTTTGTTTTCAACACAAAAGCTTGGCCTTCAAGCAGAAATTAAGCAAACACTTGCAAGCGAAAAAGTCGGTACGGCCTTTGAAAGCCGTGTAACGTCAAGTTATCACATCAAGCGCAACATTGATCTTCAAGCACATTTGAAATATCGTTCAAACGGGCCTCGTCATCATCACGAAGTAGGCCTGTTTTTGAAATATTTTTTATAAAGCCTGCATTTGATGAAGACATTGTTCAAATGCAAAACTATGACTAAAGTTATAGTTTTTTTTAATTGACAATTAAGCATTTGTGTTGTTAAATAATGGTCGGATAGAAAGAGGTGACTTTTTCTATCAAGTGCCTGAGACGGGCGCGGAGTTTTAAACAACTCTTGGATTAGACAGTGAGGATAACACTGTATTGATGTGGTGTTATTTTTTATTTTAAATATAGCACATTATCCCCGAAAAGTGTCGGGGAGCCGGTAGCGAATGTTCAGGATTTTTAATCTAAAGGTTGTCGGAGTCATTTTCTAATCCATGATTGTTTAACTCTCCGACCGCTCTTTTAGGGGCGGTTTTACGTAATAATTTTTAAAAGGAATTGAAAAATGAAAAATAACGAAAACGGCCGTAGTATGGTCGAAATGCTTGGCGTACTTGCCATCATCGGTGTTTTGTCAGCCGGCGGTTTGGCAGGTTATTCAAAGGCCATGTTCAAGCACAAACTCAATACCACCATGGATCAAATCACAATGCTTGTGACGAATATCCGTACAATGTACGGCACACAGGGAAATTATGCGGGATTAACAAATACAGAAGCATCAAGTCTTGGTGTTGTTCCGGCTGTTATGGGTAGTGGAGCCACACTTACAAACCCATTTAAGGGTAATGTTAATATTGTTGCTACAGGTACAAACAATGAATCATTTACAGTCGCTTTTGATGGTTTACCAACAGAAGCTTGTATTGCTTTGGCAACGTCTGACTTTGGTTCAGGCGCAGGTTCAGGTTTTGTAGGTGTTATAGCCGATAAAACAGGTACTGCAGCAGCCTCAGCAGATGGATCTTCTATAGTCATTGGTACAGGCATTGCAAACAAACGTGCTGAGGGAAAAGCGTATGAAATGGCTGATGCAGTTAGTGATTGTGCAGGTGCAAAAAACACAATCATTTGGAAGTTCTATTAATCATATAAGTTTTTAACAGTTTAATAAAGGAATAAAAAAATGAAGAATAATCAAAATGGTCGTTCAATGGTTGAAATGCTTGGTGTTTTGGCGATTATCGGTGTTTTGTCAGCCGGCGGTTTGGCAGGCTATTCAAAAGCGATGTTCAAACACAAACTCAACACGACAATGGAACAAATCACAATGCTTGTGACAAACATCCGAACAATGTATGGACAGCAGGGTAACTACGCCGGCTTGGCGACACAAGCTGTCAGTTTAGGAATTGTTCCGCCTGTAATGGGTACATCTCCTGCCGCTTTAACAAACCCATTTAAAGGAAGTGTTCAAATTTTAGAAGCTATGGCTACTTCAAATACAATTTCTGCTGTCAATACAGCAATTACTGGTGATGCAAAACCAACAGCCTTTGTAATCAGTTACAAAGGATTACCTAAGGAGGCTTGCATTGCACTTGCAACGGCTGATTTTGGTTCGGGTGCCGGTTCGGGTTTTATCGGTGTAGAAATTGAAGCTTCTACCGGTACAAATTATGCCAAAGGTAAAGTACTAGGTGCTGATGAGGGTAAACCTTATCCGATGGGCGGAGCTTCGGGTACAGGTGCTGTAGCTACATGCACCGAACAAGCAACGGTTTCTTGGAAATTCTACTAAGCGCAAAGCTTAGTGGGATTTGCCAAAAATTATTATGATCTTTAAAAAAATTCATTACATTGTAATCCGCCGCGGGTTTCCTCACCCGCGGTTCTTTATATTGTGAAAAGCACCGGCAAGGCTGGTAGTTCGAAAGAGCTTATAGCGAGGGGTGGAAAAAATAAATTCCTTAAGTTAGAAAGAAGTGTCTGGCAGACGCAACAAGAAACATAAGGAATTTAATCATGAAAAATGACGTAAAAAGTATAGCACATACGAGCTGGAATTGTAAATACCATATCGTATTTGCGCCGAAATACAGAAGAAAAGTATTTTACGGAAGTAAAAGACTGGAGATAGTAAAAATATTAAAAGAGTTATGTAGCTGGAAAGGAGTAAATATTATAGAAGGAGAAGCTTATCCGGATCATATACATCATTTAGTAGAGATACCACCAGTTTTATGGGATTCTTAAAAGGTAATGATATACGAGCAGTGGTGTCAAATGCGGTACAAATATCGAAATCGAGAATTTTGGTGTCGAGGGTACTATGTGGATATGGTAGGTAAAGATAGCCAAAAGATACAAAACTATATATCACAACAACTAAGGGAAGACCAGCTTTCAGAGGGGTAGGAAGTAACAGATTGCGTCTGTCAGACGCAAAACAGCCCCGTTTAGGGGCTGCAAGTGGTAAAGGCTTTTAGCCGTTAATGCAGAACCGCCGGCATAGCCGGCGGGTTGCTTTTGATAAAAATCTCTGCGTTATGCGCGGGAAATTACTTACCTCTCTGCGAAGCCTTAGCTATGAGAAGAGGAGATAAATCCAAAGTCGATTGGTGATTTGAGCAGAAGTCTTTAACTTCAGGGGTTTTATCTTGTCCGTCTCTCTTGAAAAAGCCTGCCATAATACTTGCCAATTCATTATAGCTTTTGTTTGAAAGAGGTACTTCAGATCCTACCTTATTGATTCCATTATCCGTGACACTATAGGCTACGTAGTCCTTGCTACCTTCATTACCTATGGTTATACTCACCTCCTGGTTCGAATAATCAACATCCCTAGTATCTGAAAAGCATATATAAGACGAACCGACATTAATCATTGCTGTTCTCCAAAGTCCGGAATCGGTAAGCTCATATTCGCTTTGCTTTAAAACTTCACCATTATCGTGATGTATGTCAGGAAGATTACCCAAAAACGTATTCATTACATTAAGTAGCTCTTGAGCGTTTGCTTTATTTTGATTGACCGTGGCTTCTTTATTCACTCTTTGCGGGCCGTCACTTTTTGTCTGAGCCTGAGCTCCTTTGGCGGCTAATAAAGCAGCAGCTGTGACTAGTGCTGTTACAACGGCTGTTTTCATTTTACTCATTTTTTTTCTCCTAAATTGAACTCTATTGTCCTCAAGTTATCACGTTTTTTTTATTTTGTCAATATTTTTTTTAGTTTTTTTTCAACTTTTTTTGCTTTGGCTGAATTTGGACGATTATTTAACTTTTGATAATTTTTCACGCAGCATAGCCTGAGTCGGATATTTTTCTGAAATATCAATATGATATGGCATATCCATCAGCGCCTTGTTGAGCGAAGGCATATCATTTGGGTGACAGCGATATGTGCCTTTAAGCTCGTGAAAGGTAAATTTTTCCAAATCGGCAGAGCTTAAGTTTGCATACTGTACGGCATCTGCCATAATCTCGTGTATTTGCGCATTATATGTTTGAAAATCAGCAATATGATATTGGTGTGTGCCGTTTTTTTCTGTGATGAATCCTTTTTTTATAAAGTTTTCATAAACTCTGTCCATCAGCGCATTGATTTTGTTAAAATCGCGGCAATATTGTCCGTCAAAACCGATGGTCATGCCAAAAAAGCCACCCGGACGTCCCTTCGAGTCGCAAAACCGGTTTTGTTTATCGCCGTAAATTGTGCGTGTGTAATAAACTTTGTTGTTGCGCCTTTTGTGCACGTACGTTCTCTTTCCCTCATCATCATGATAAAACTGCTCAATATAGCGTTGTTCTTCATCAGTTGTTTCGGTGCTGGCAAATCCGTAAGTTGTTCCAAAAATGATATATTCCATTTTCATTTTATATCTTCTCCAAAATTTTCGGATAAATAATGGTGTCTTTCGTGATTTCTACAAATTCATGAGGTTTTCCTTTTTTTCAGATGATATGAAATTTTGCACAAACTGTCAATAATTATGTTGACAGGCAAGGCTTGTTTTGTTTTCATAAAGCGAGATTTTAAGATATGAAGGACAATATTATGGAACTCATCACGCCGACATCGCCCGTTCAAAATTATTTTAATAAAAAAATCGTCTTTTTGGCAGGTCCCATTAAAGGTGCGCCCGATTGGCAATCTCAAGCCGTTAAAGATTTTGCGGATTTAGATGTTTATGTCGCCAACCCGCGCCGTGAAAATGTGATGAATTTTAACCTTGATATGCAGGTTGATTGGGAAAGTAAGTTTTTGGCGCTTGCCGATGTCATTATGTTTTGGATTCCTGCAAAGGAAAGCGATGTCGCCGGTCGCGACTATGCGCAAACCTCGCGTTTTGAATTGGCAGAGTGGATGGCAAAAACCCATTATAACCACACAAGAAAACAGGTTGTTGTCGGCATTGATGATGCTTTTTTCGGCAAAAGCTATATCATCAAGCGGTTACAAGCGGAAAATGTCAATGTTTATCACACCTATCAAGAAACATTAGAAAAAGTGCGCTCGCTCTTAAAAACCGGCGGCCGCGTTTTCTTTACGTCCGACACGCATTTTGGCAGCGAGCGTGCGATGAATTTATCGCGCCGCCCGTTTGCGACCACAAAAGAGATGGACGCCGCGCTTATCTTAAATTGGAACAATGAGGTGGCTTCCGATGACGTGGTTTATCACTTGGGCGATTTCGGAAATTTGAGTGTGCGCCCTTATCTGCACGGCAAGATTCATTTTATTTTGGGCAATTACGAAACCGATGCTTTAAGCGAAAATCCGGCATTGCATAATGAGCTTGAAAAATGCTTTGAAAGCGTTTTAGAGCACACCACGCTGACGTTAAAAAACGGCGATACGGTTTATTTAACCCATAAGCCGAGCGAATGCAAAAAGGATATGTTCAACTTGTTCGGGCATATTCACGGCCTTAGAAAAGTAAGCCAAAACGGGCTTAATGTCGGCGTTGATGCCAACCATTTTGCCCCTGTCAGCGAAGATGACGTGCTGTTTTTCAAAAATGCGATTTTAAATCATTACGACTATGAGGTGTTTTTATAATCAGCGCGGATCTGAAACAATAGAGATTTTTTGTTATTTTTTTATATTTTGCAAATATAAAATTGGCGCAACCGATTGTTAAACGAGATTGTTCCGGCATAATTCATGGCGCATTTTTCTTAATTTTTTCCGCTTTGCACGGTTGTCAAAACAGCGCAATCAAAGTCGGAATGTTGCTTGATTTTTTTGAATATTTCCTGCATCATAAAACGCCCGCAACCTTGATGCTGATAACTTTTTAAGATTGAGACATATTCAATTTGCGCCCACTTGCCGAAATGCCCGTCTTCGGTGATACAAATCGTTCCGATAAGCTTGCCTTCATCCGTTCGCAACGCATACAAAACCCAAGGCCCGATGCTTAAACTGTAATCCTGCGGCAAAGAAGAGGTATAATCAAAAGCCTTTTCCATCTCATTTCTAAGTCGAAGAGGCGGATTTTGGTCTTCATCAATATCATCTGCCAATTTCACAATATTGACATATTGATCAAATTCTTTTTTGTTTACAAATCGTTCTAAATACATAATGATGACTCCTTAAAGTTCAGATACATCAAGTTTAAGCATAAAAAGAATAAATTTCAGTTAAAAAAATCCCCGCGGCTTTTTACTGCAGCGGGGACATTGTAAATGAGAAAATTCTAAACAATAAGTTCACAGATGTTTATCTGCGTGCTTACAGAAAAGCCTTGATATAAGGCATACATCTTAATCAGCTCCATATCCTTCAGATCGAGGAGCTTCATCTCAGCATCATCTCTCAGGCGATGATTTTTGATGTAAAGCTTGATAAGTTCCTTATCTTTAAGCTCGATGAGCTTGATTTCCGCTTCAGCCTCAAATCTGTACTTCGAGATGTAAAGCTCGATAAGTTCTTTGTTTCCGAGCTCAAGGAACTTAATGTCCGCTTTGAAAAACGGCCGTTTCGAGATATAAAACTTAATCAGCTCCACATCCTTCATCTCCAGGAACTTGATTTTGGCCTCATCCTCAAAGCCGCAGCGAGAGATATAAAGCTTAATAAGTTCCTTATCTTTAAGCTCGATGAGCTTGATTTCAGCCTTGCTCAAAAAGCAAAACTGCGAGATGTAAAGCTTAATAAGTTCCTTATCTCCACGTTCAAGGAGCTGGATATCAGCTTCTATGTGGAGGGGGTGTCTGGAGATGTACTCCTTGACAGTTTCTCTGTCAGCGCTTTGAATAAACGCTGCTTCATTGACAGCAGATTTAATCTTTTCCATAATTATTATAAATTTAAGTGAAACATATGTATACTGTATTAAAATAGCTTATACTTCACTTTTGTCCGTTTGTCAAGAAAAAATATTGTTTTGCCTTAAAAAAATATGAATATATTGTCACTTATTCAAAAATTCAAACTTATCAATACCGTTGATTGTTTTGATTTTATTGTTTTTTAGGATAGCAGGGACTTCAACGCTGCAAAACGTACTTCTCTTATCGGCACCATCAACAAAAGCTGTTACGTTGCCGGATGCGGAGGCAATAAATCTTTGAGATGCTTTTTTCCAAACTTCTTTTACGGCCTCTGGTAAAACGTCGTTTGTTCTCCGAGTATCCATTTCACATAATGCTTTGCCGCAAGGCGTATGATCAAGTGTTTTGCAATCTTTGTTTTTTTGAACAAAAGCGTACGCATCATCTCTGTTTTTTGTTGTTTTAAGATAACTGACAGAATACAAAACAGCCCCGTCAGGCGATGTTGATACATCTTCATTTAAGGCAATATCCATGGCCTGTTTGATATCAAATGACATTATTCTTCAGGCTCTAAGTTTAAGACCAAAATGTCAGGCTCGGACATCAAACGAATCGGAGGTCCCCAATAACCTGTACCCTTCATAACATAAATTTTGGCATCTTTTTCATCATAAAGACCGGCAAGATAACCGTCATTTGCTTTTTTGGTGATGTATTGAAACGGAAAAATTTGCCCGCCGTGCGTATGTCCAGAAAGCTGAATATCTAACTTTGACTTATCCAAATCCTTAAAATCGGTCGGTGCGTGTGACAGCAAAATTTTGTAGTTATCTTCATCAGATGCGGCAAATGCACGCTCATAATTGACATTTGTTGAACCGACATCCGGCACACCAGCAACATAAATACCGCTGCCATTGATTTTTTCGCCCGAATTTTGCAAGACTTCAAAGCCGAGTTTTGCAAACTCAATAATCCAAGCGTACGGTCTGTGATAATACTCATGATTGCCTAGTGAAATATAAATCTTTTGAGCTTTTAAATCTTTGAGTTGTTCAAATTTTTTGATCGTAAATTCAGGGTCATCGTCAACAATATCACCAACAAGCAAAATATAATCCGGATTTTGCGCGTTGATAACATCTACCATTTTTTTGATATGAAAATCGGGTGTTGACTGATTGATGTGAAAATCAGATGCCGCTACAAATTTTAATTTTTCTCTGATACGTGCGTCTTTGATGGTCAAATTTTGCACAACAGGCGTTTTGTGTGCCTCATAAACACCATATCCTGAAATAACAAGAGCCAAAGCTATCGTAACAAAGTTCAAAATATTGATATGATGTGCGTTGTCCGGATTAAGCGCTGATTTTCTGACAATCAGGTAAAGTATTTGCCAAATAATATCACGTGCAATTAAAAGCATCGATAAAATCAGCACAAAACCCATCAAAAAATAGCCTGCTTTATAGGCAACATCATAAAAAGTCCCGCCCAAAAAATCAGGTCCGTGGCGCAACCATCTGAGCCACATCGGTGCAAACCACGACACAAACAAAAATGCTAAAATACAAAGCTTTGTGTACCATGCAAAATCAATATATCCGGTCAGTGTTTTATAAACAACCGCAATTGCCGCCAAGACGAGAATCGTCATACCGATAAAAAAAATCATCATTTTCTCCTTCATATCAAATTATACCGCGGCAACTTCCTGTGCCTGCTCGGTACTTTTTGCTTTGCGCTTGACAGTGCGCTTCGGCTTCGATGCTTCTTCTTGCTTTTGTTCTAAATCAGAAGAGCTGACTTCAACAATTTCAAATTTTTTCTTTTTAAGCGACAAAGGTTTTGCAACCAAAATTTTGGGCTCGGCAATAGGTGCCTGAGAGGGTTCATTATCAGCAGATGTCTCTTGTGCTTCTGATTGAACTTGATCTTCTTGAGCTTCTTGTTCAGGCAAATCTTGCTCTTGAGATTGATTTTTAAGACGCTGTTGATTTTGATTAAAGTTTTTGCGCTCATTGATTTCAGTCACAATTTTACGATAATGTTCGGCATATTGACGAAAAACTTCCATCTCAACATAATTTCCTCCAAGGCCTGCTTCTTTTGCAAGGTCGTTGTAGCGTTTAATCAAATCAAGTGCCGTTCCGCAACATTTACCCGCAGGGCTTAAACTGTCAAAACGATAGTTTAAATTGTACATATTATTGTTGTTATTGTTCCGAAATTTGTTGTTGTTGTTTTTTTTCATACCTTAAACACCTAAAAGCAAAGCCTTGCAGCTTTTGTTAATACTAAAAAAATCTTCGTTAAAATGAGAAACAAAGTGCAGACAAAATCAAAAACATCTGCATCACTTTTTTATATGATATACATTTTTTTTAATTTTGCAAGTACTTTGTTACAAAAAAAATTTATTTTTTTTGTATGTACAAAAAAGTATTTGACTTTTATGCTTTTGTATGAAATAATCAGGATGTAACCAAAATGGTTGCGGTGTTTAACTAACACATCCATTGTATAGCTCCTTGATGAGGAGTTGCTGATATAAGGTATTTTAGTGATGCGCGAATAAAGCAAGCTGTACAATGGCAGTTAGTTAGCTCCTCCGTTTTTGGTTATATAAAACGGAATTTTTTTTATGAAAGAAAGGTATAACCAATGAAAATTAATGAAATAGGTAGAAGTATGGTTGAAATGCTGGGCGTGTTGGCTATTGTCGGTGTGTTGTCGGCGGGCGCACTCAAAGGTTATTCTGCCGCAATGTTTAAATACAAAATGAATCAAACAATTGACACATATAATCAAATTCTTCAACGCTTTATGGAGTTGGAGCAAAAAGGCTGGGGAGAAGGTATTGAGATTCGTGATGCCGAAGATTTAATTCAATACGGGCTTTTACCGGATTGTCAAGTAACAACGGATCTTAATGGAGACGAGGCTTGCAAACTTCCGATAGGAACGCTGAATATGGATTTTTATGATAGCGGTGGTTCATATGTTCAGGGTGAATTTGTTATCCATTTCACCGATTCAAAATCGTGTATTGCTTTTGCCTCTGCAGGATGGGAAAATGCCGTCCCGGTTGAATGGTGGACAGGCGGATTGATAGAGGTGGGCGGTAAGGATATATATTGGCCTACAGGAGGTATTACGGAGGTCAAAATGTCTGATATCATTGAGGGCTGTCAGGCATGTGAAACAAGTTTAGATAGCTGTCGGTTTTATCATGTAATCAGAGGGGACTACTAAATACTTTTTAAATGAAGAAAAAACCGGCAACTTTTAAAGGTTGCCGGTTATCGTCTTGTGCTCGCGCTAGTCTTCCAGTTCAGTGAAGAAGGTCTTATAGTACGAGCTCCCCAGGTATTTCCTGAGGTTCCTGTCTTCTTCATCCGTCAGCCGGGCAATAGGATCATCACCGGTGAGGGCGGACATTCTCAGGGCTGTTGTGAGCTTTTCTTTTACCGTGTCCATCATCTCTGATGAACAATCGGCAAAGGCCCAAACATACTCCAGCGAGCCGTCGACGCGGAGGTACCTTTCTTCCTGTAGGAGCTCATTGATCCGGGTATTCCAGATGGCACGCTCCGTTTGAAGCTCAAGCGTGCCGCGGAGAAAATTAATCTCCGGTCTTCCGAGGTGCCAGATGGCAATGTATCCCTCGTATTTTTCTCCAAATTCAAGGCGTTTTCCTAAAGGATAATCCTTGAATTTTTTGGAGAACACCTCAGGCGAAAACGCTTCTGCCTCAGTGAGCTTGATGGCTAGCAATGTTTTTCTGGTGTCGAGCACCAAAGAGGCCTGGCGAATGCGCAGGGCTCCCTTTTTAATTTTTAAATTTTTCATATATAATAATTTTTAAGCACCTTCATTATAAGGTATTATTTGACTTTTGTCAATAAAAAAACCGCATGTATCACACATACGGTTTTGTTGAGTTTAAGAAAAAATTATTTCTCGTCAAAAGTATAAAGTTCTTTGACCGAAACTTTTTTCTCGGTTAACTGAACTTTTGCAAGGATGGCATCAACGATTTTTTCTTCCATCACAGGCGCCTTTAATGCTTCAACGGCATTTTTGTTTTTGAGATAAAAGTCAAAAACGGCTTTTTCCTGTCCGGGATATCTGCGAGCCTCATTCATAATGGCCTTGTTTAAGTCATCTGAGGTGATTTGGATTTTTTCCAAAGCACCGACTTCTGACAAAATCAAGCCCAATTTAACGCGACGCTCGGCAATCTCCTGATATTCTTTCAAAAGATCCTTTTCTTTTTTGGATTTTTCGTATTCGTCGAGTTCATTGTGCGCCTTGGCATGCTCATACTGTTTGATAATGCCGTCATATTCAGCCTTAACCAAGCTTTCGGGCAACTCAATCTTATATTCTTTATCCAAAACATCCAACAAAGCACGTTTAACCTTCATTTTTGAGGCGCTTTCATAGTCTTGTTTGATACGCTCGGCGACCTTTTCTTTCAAATCGGCCAAATCTTTTGCACCGAGTGATTTCGCAAATTCATCATTGATTTCAGTCTTTTTTAAGATACGGACTTCTTTGACCTCAACTGCAAAAACGGCGTCTTTACCGGCTAAGTTTTGAGCATGATAATCTTTCGGAAAAGCGACTTTTACATCTTTTTTATCACCTTTTTTAAGGCCGACAAGCTGATCTTCAAAACCGGGGATAAATGCATTTGAGCCAAGCTCTAAAGGATAATCTTTGCCTTTGCCGCCGTCAAATTCAACACCGTCAATCGATCCGTTGAAATCAATCACCGTAATATCACCTTTTGCGGCCTTTTTATCATCAGGAGCAACTTCACTATCGCGACGTGAAGCGGCAACATATTCCAAAGATTTGTTGATTTCTTCTTCAGGGACGTCGGCCATCTGTTTTTCTAACTTAATTTTAGAAAAATCATTTAATTTGACTTCAGGCAATGTTTCAATTTCTATATTAAAGGCAACATCTTTGCCGTCTTCAAACTTTTCAAGCTTAACGTCAGGTTCACGAGCAACACGCAACTTGTTTGAGTCGATAATCTCGGCAACACCTTTTTGAACAACTCTATCCAAAGCCTCGCCCAAAGCCGTACCGCGGAATTTTTGATTGATGATTGAGGCCGGTGCCTTGCCGGGTCTGAAACCGGGAAGTTTTGTTTCTTTGGCAAGCTTTTGGATACGTGCTTGAACTTCTTTTTCAAAATCGGCGGCATCAACAACAGCCTTAAATTTTTTAATCAAACCTTTTGATTTTTCTTCAGTAACTTTCATTTTTTTCTCTTTACAAATGGTGCGGACGGAGGGACTTGAACCCGCACGCCTTTCGGCACCAGATCCTAAGTCTGGCGCGTCTGCCAATTTCGCCACGTCCGCGGTTAAATGTTATAACTTTTAGGGATATTATTCAAAAAAAATACCAAAATCAAGCAAAATAATCACATTATGCATTTTTTTAATGCTCAACTTTTATGGGTTGATTTTTGTGCTTTTTAATAAATTGGTAATATCTCATTGTTAAAATATGGGCAATGAAAAATTTGATGAATACATTGGTCAAAAAAGCATATATCTTTTTGTTTGCTTTTATGATGTGCTTGATTTTGCCTCTTTTTGCAAGAGCCGCAAACATTACAAATATGCGCATCGGACAACAAATCGGCAGTGTTCGGATTGTGTTTGACGCTGATGAAAAATTTGATTATGAAGTATTTTTGCTTTCTTCGCCTAAAAGGCTTGTTGTTGACGCGCATCATTGCGAAATCAAAAAGACATTGACCGCGGATAAAAATAATTTAATCGATTCGACCAGAATCGGTAAATTAAACGACAAAGACAAGCGCGTTGTTTTTGACCTTAAAAAACCTGTTTTGATAAAGCAGGCGTTTATGTTAGAGCCGAGTAAAAATACAAATTGGCGGTTTGTCGTTGATTTGGCTGTGGCTTCCGAACGTGATTTTGAAGGCAAAGTCGGTGCAAAATATGCGATTTCAAATAAAAGCGCCCCAAAGCAAACAAAAACGGCGACCAAAGATTCTTCAAAAAGCAGTTGGCTGTTTTCATCGGATAAACCGGTCAAATCTAAGGCGCGTCAACGTATCGTCGTTTTGGATCCCGGTCATGGCGGCAAAGATCCCGGCGCAATCGGGGCATATGGTAAAACGTATGAAAAAAATGTGACGCTTGCCATGGGTAAAGAACTTAAATCTCAGCTTGAAAAAAAAGGTTATAAAGTCTATTTAACGCGCTCAACCGATGTTTTTATTCCTTTAAGACAACGTGTTAAGATTGCGCAAAAGTACAAGGCGGATTTATTTATGTCATTGCATGCCGATTCTGCTGTTAATAGAAAAGCCAAAGGTCTGTCGGTTTATACGCTTTCGGAAAAAGCATCGGACAAAGAGGCGGCAGCTTTGGCTGAACGTGAAAACAAAGTGGATATCATCGGCGGAATGGATTTTTCTGAAAATTCAAAAGAAATTAATGATATTTTGATTTCTTTATCACAAACGGATTGCCGTAATAAATCTTCAAAATTTGCGGCTTATGTTGTCGGTGAAATGAAAAAGTCGGTTAAGCTTGTTGATGATACGCATCGTTTTGCGGGTTTTGCCGTCTTAAAAGCGCCGGATATTCCGTCGGCTCTTTTGGAAATGGGATATCTTTCAAACAAAGAAGAAGAAAATCTCTTAAAACAGGCCTCTTATCGCAAAAAATTGGCAACATCTGCGGCAAACGCAATTGATAAATACTTTAAAGATCCCGAAATTGCCGCGGTTTATTAGATTATGTAAAAAATCCAAAAAAACTTGCATTGTTTTTTATCAATACAAGTTTTTTTCTTAAGATAAAATATGAAAATATTATTTTTTCAAGACAGCAACACCCGGAAGTTCTTTGCCTTCCATCCATTCCAAAAAGGCACCGCCGGCCGTTGAAATGTATGTGAAATCTTTTGCAACTCCGGCACATTCAAGAGCGGAAACCGTATCACCGCCACCGGCCACCGTTGTCAATCTGCCGGCTTTCGTCAACTTGGCCGCCTCAAGAGCAACGGCATTTGTCGCCGCATCAAACGGCTTTAATTCAAACGCACCCAAAGGCCCGTTCCAAACAAGCGTTTGACATGACTGCATCTTTGCCTTAATCAGCTCAACCGTCTGATTGCCGACATCAAGAAGTGTACCGCCTTCGGGAATATGATCCAAGTCAACTGTTTTGTGCTCGGCATTTGCGGCAAATTCTTTTGCCCAAACCAAGTCAAGCGGCAACAAAATTTCACAATCCGCACCCTCGGCCGTCTTCATAATCTCACGTGCGGTATCAAGCATATCAGGTTGCAACAAAGAATTTGTTTCGTTGATACCCTCAACGCCTTTGGCTTTTAAAAATGTATGAGCCATACCGCCTGAAATGACAAGTTTATCAACTTTTTTGACAAGGTTATTTAACAAATCAAGCTTTGTCGATACTTTTGACCCGCCGACAATTGCTATCAACGGGCGAGCAGGGTTGTTCAACCCCTTTGTCAAGGCCTCAACCTCTTCGCTCATCAAAAGACCCATGGCAGAAGGCAATTCTTTTGCGGCCGCAACCATAGAGGCATGCGCACGGTGTGCGGTTGAAAATGCATCTGAAACATAAGCATCGGCGACGCTGACAAGCTCTTTTGCAAAAGCTTCATTGCCTTTCTTTTCTTCATCATAAAAGCGAAGATTTTCAAGAAGCAAAACCTCATCACCCTTCATGTTGCAAACGGCGTCTTTGACTTCTTGTCCAAGGCAGTCGCTGACAAAAACGACCTTGCAACCCAAAGCTTTTTGCAGTTCAGGTGCGACATGGCTGAGCGAATTTTTCATATCGCCTTTACCTTCAGGACGTCCGAAATGCGAAATCACCACAACCTTAGCGCCTTTTTGCATCAAAAGCCTGATCGTCGGCACGGTGCGGTCGATACGCGCGGTATTTGTAACTTCAAATTTGTCATTCATCGGTACATTCAAATCGGCTCTTAACATCACGACTTTGCCGTTCAAATCACCTAAATCATCAATTGTTTTATATTCCATTTATTTTTCCTTTTGATTTTAGAAATTTCCCCGTCAAAAGGCGGGGAAATTCTTGATTGGATTTTGTTTTTATCCGTTGACTTTTGCCATATGTGCGATGAGGTCCAAAACCTTGTTTGAATAACCCCATTCGTTGTCATACCAGCTGACAACCTTCACAAATGTGTCGGTCAATTGAATACCGGCTTTTGCATCAAAAATAGATGTGTGTGCATCGCCTAAGAAGTCAGATGAAACAACAGCATCTTCGGTATAACCCAAAATACCCTTCAACTCACCTTCAGAAGCCTTTTTCATTGCGGCACAAATATCTTCATATTTTGCAGGTTTTACAAGATTTGCCGTCAAGTCAACAACAGAAACATCTAAGGTCGGAACGCGCATTGACATACCCGTCAATTTGCCGTTTAATGACGGAATAACTTTGCCGACAGCTTTTGCGGCACCCGTTGATGACGGGATAATGTTGCCCGAAGCAGCTCTGCCGCCGCGCCAATCTTTAACCGACGGACCGTCAACGGTTTTTTGCGTTGCCGTGATAGAGTGAACGGTTGTCATCAAACCTTCTTTAATACCGAAAGCATCATTTAAGACTTTTGCGATAGGTGCTAAGCAGTTTGTCGTGCATGAAGCATTTGATACAAACTGTGTGCCTTTTTCGTATGAATCAGTATTGACACCGCAGACAAACATCGGTGTATCATCTTTTGACGGAGCAGACATCACAACATACTTTGCACCGGCGTCAATGTGACCTTGTGCTTTTTCTTTTGTTAAGAAAAGACCTGTCGATTCGACAACATAATCAGCGCCGATTTCGCCCCATTTCAAATCAGCGGGGTTCTTTTCAGCCGTGACGCGAATCGCTTTCCCATTGACCACAAGCTTGCCGTCTTTGACTTCAACAGTGCCGTTAAAACGACCATGCATTGTGTCATATTTAAGCATATAAGCCATATAATCGACATCAATCAAATCATTGATACCGACAATTTCAATATCATTACGCTCTTGAGCGGCTCTGAAAACCAAACGTCCGATACGCCCGAAACCGTTAATACCTACGCGAACAACCATATTTTAGTATCCTTATAAAAAAGTAAACTCTTAAGAAAAGAGCTGTGCGGATTCCCCGCACGGGGGTTAATTTAAATTTCAAGCACAATTTATCATTAAAGTTTTATTTTTCAAGCAAAAAAAGATATTTTTTACAAAATTTATTTGACAAGCTACGTTTTTTATGTGAAAATAAAAAAGTAACCAAAATGGTTGCGGTGTCTAGAAAACACCTTATACATATCGCTCCTTTTACCGGGAGTAGATGATATAAGCGTTTTGAAATGTCGAATAAGTCTGACTGAATGTATACAGTTTTCTAGCTCCCACTTCGGATATCTTCTGAAGTGATTTTTTCAACAGTGTAAATAAGAAAAATAGGAGAAAAGTTATGACTAGAAATATTTTTTTAACCTCGGCATTAGTAGCAACAGTTTCATTTTCAAAAATTTCCATTGCTTTAATTGAGTGCCCTGAAGGGAACACATTTTGTCAGGCTTGTGTTTCAACTTATGGCGAAGGATGTTTGTCGCAAGCCAGTAGCTATGCCTCTCATATGCTCACATACTACACTATTGATAACGGAAAAATGACCATTCAGGGGTCATCAATTACTTCAACAGATTCAAACGGCAATCTCACATACAAAGTACCGAGATCAGCTTTTGCAGATGACACTTATGGGACATCAATGCTTCCTCAAGGTGTAACCTCACTTGCTTTTGCAAGCGGTGTTACATCAATCGGCGGAACCGCTTTTTCGCGATCTGCTTTGTCGAGTGTGGATTTTACAGGAGTTAAAGAAATTGGAAGTGGCGCTTTTACATATACAACCAACCTGCATGATATTGATTTAAGCGGTGTAACGAAAATTAATCAGGATGCTTTTGGAAGTAGCTTTCAAAATGAATCCTTGAACAATGTCATTATTAGCAGAGGAACAACAATTGTTAACTTTCCGTTTGCCAGCAACACAAAACTTTTTTGCGAAGATGTTAATATTTGTAAAGGCCATGGGACGTCAAAAATTGAACAATATACTAAAGAAGATGGGGTATATAAAGTTGGTGATAATTATTACTCTTCAGCAGCAAAAATGATGTTGGGAGGAACGGAAGAGGGTTGCGAAACGGAGACTTCTTGCAGAGCAAAAATTGCTTCAGCATCAGGAACTGTTTCTCCATCTGTCTTGCCATCTGTTCCTGCTCGTGCCGATATCCGCATTTATACCATCGACGAGGCGAATGCCGTCGCGGGCAAGGTTAATTCTTTCAAAATAAGGTATCGATAAAGATATTTCGGACAGAAGAGGCTTTTATCACAAAAAGCCTCTTTTTTTTGTAAAAAAAACTTGAATTTAAAAAAAAATGCGGTATTGTACGTCGAAATTTTTAAAAAGGATAAAACGATGTCTATGAGAAATATTGCAATTATCGCCCACGTTGACCACGGCAAAACGACGCTTGTCGATGGTTTACTCAAACAAAGCGGCACATTTCGCGACAATCAAAAAGTTGTTGATTGTGTGCTTGACAGCAATGATTTGGAACGTGAACGCGGTATTACGATTTTATCAAAATGTACATCGGTTGAATGGAACGGCAATCATATCAATATCGTTGACACCCCGGGTCACGCGGATTTCGGCGGTGAGGTCGAACGCATTTTATCCATGGTTGACGGTGTTGTTTTGCTTGTGGATTCGTCCGAAGGGCCGATGCCGCAGACAAAATTTGTGTTGGGCAAAGCCTTGAAAATCGGCTTAAAACCGATTGTTGTCATCAATAAGGCGGACAAAGCAGACGCACGTCCCGATGAAGTTTTAAATGAGGTTTTTGACCTTTTTGTCAGCTTAAATGCCACTGATGAGCAGCTTGATTTTCCGGTGCTTTATGCTTCAGGGCGCAATGGTTGGGCCGTTAAAGACTTAAATGATGAAAGAAAGGATTTGACGCCTCTTTTTGAACTGATTTTATCATATGTCAGCGAACCGAAATGTGAAAAAGACAAGCCGTTTTCGATGCTTGTGACCACATTGGAAGGTGATAAGTTTTTAGGGCGTATCTTAACGGGTAAAATTTGGTCCGGTACGTTAAAATTAAATGATGCCGTCAAAGTCATCAACAAAGACGGTGAGGTCGAAAAGACACGTATTTCTAAGATTTTGGCTTATAAAGGGCTTGAGCGTGTGGCGCTTAATGAGGCACATGCCGGCGATATTGTGGCTGTGGCAGGTGTTGTCAAAGGCACGGTGGCTGATACGATTTGCGCTTATGAGGTGGATATGCCGATAAAAGCTCAGCCGATTGATCCGCCAACGCTTGCAATGACCTTTAGCGTCAACGATTCGCCGCTTGCCGGTCGTGAGGGTGACAAAGTCACATCGCGTATGATTTGGGACAGGTTAGAGAAAGAGGCGGAAAGCAATATTGCCCTTAAAATTTCAAAGACGGATAAAACCGATTCGTTTGAAGTTGCGGGCAGGGGAGAACTCCAGCTTGGTGTTTTGATTGAAACAATGCGTCGCGAAGGGTTTGAACTTTCGATTTCAAGACCGCGCGTTTTGTTCAAAAAAGACGAAAACGGCAATCTTTTGGAGCCTGTGGAAGAAGTTGTTGTTGACGTTGATGAAGAATTTTCAGGCACGGTGGTTGAAAAAATGGGACTTCGCCGTGCTGAAATGACGGATATGATTCCTTCCGAGCTCGGCAATAAAGTGCGCTTAATCTTTCATGCGCCGTCACGCGGTTTAATCGGTTATCATAGCGAATTTTTAACCGACACACGCGGCACGGGTGTGATGAACAGAATTTTTTATGCTTATGAGCCCTTTAAGGGGGATATTGAAGGCCGCAGAACAGGTGTTTTGATTTCTTCCGAAAACGGAACCGCTGTTGCGTATGCTCTTTGGAAATTGCAAGACAGAGGTCCGATGTTTGTTGAACATAACTCGCCCGTTTATGTCGGCATGATTATCGGTGAACACACAAAATCAAACGATATTGAAGTCAACCCGACCAAAACAAAACAGCTCACAAACATTCGTGCCGCCGGTAAAGATGAGGCGATTGACCTTATTCCTCCGAGAAAACTCAGCTTAGAACAAGCGCTTTCTTATATTCAGTCGGACGAGCTGTTGGAAGTGACGCCTAAATCACTGAGATTGCGTAAAAAAATATTAGATCCGCTCGCAAGAAAACGCTTTAAGCCCGAAGTGGAAGGTTAAAAAAATAAAAAACGTGCACACAGATAAAAAAAATGCTTGATTTTATAAGAAGATGTGTGTATCAATAAGAAAAATTGTTTGATGGAGAATTATTAGGGGCGTAGTTCAGTTGGTAGAACATCGGTCTCCAAAACCGAGTGTCGTGGGTTCAAGTCCTGCCGCCCCTGCCACTTTTTCCATTGTGTTTCATGATTTAACAAAAAGGATTATAACTTGAAAGTCAGTCCGATACAGTTTTTCAGACAAGTTCGCCAAGAGGTGAAAAAAATCACTTGGCCTTCAAAGAAAGAGGTTACGCAGGTCACGACTGTTGTTCTGTTTATTGTGACGCTTGCGGCGATTTTTTTCTTTGCGGTTGATGTTGTCTTGGCTTGGGTTGTTAAACTTATTTTAGGTTTAGGGGTGTAACGATGAGTGCTCGTTGGTATGTGATAAATGTTTATTCCGGTTCTGAAAAAAAAGTTGCCGATTCTTTAAAAGAACAGGCTGTCATTAAAAAGATGGAAGATCGCATTTTAGACGTCTTGGTACCGACCGAAGATGTCGTTGAGGTCAAAAAAGGCAAAAAAGTTGCTTCAGAGCGCAAGTTTTTCCCCGGCTATATCTTAGTGAAAATGGAAATGTCCGATGATGTTTGGCATGTCGTGAAAAATACGCCTCGTGTCAGCGGATTTTTGGGTAGCCGCAACAAACCTCAGCCGATCAGCGATAAAGAGGTTGATCACATCTTAAAGCAAATGCAGGAAGGTGTTGAGCGTCCTGAAGTTGTGGCCACCTTTGAAATCGGTGAAAATGTTCGTGTGACAGATGGTCCGTTTGCCTCCTTCGTCGGTGTTGTCGAAGAAGTAGACACAGAAAAGACGCGTCTTAAAGTTTCAGTTTCCATTTTCGGGCGTTACACGCCGGTGGAATTAGAATTTTCTCAAGTAGAAAAAGTAAAATAAAAGCTTATAATGGCCAATTACTTGTGCGGCCGCTTGCTTATGTACCCTTTTTGTACACTGCGCAAGCGGCCGTACGTCGTACTTGACTCATTCTAAGCTTTTATTTACGTATACAACCTCTTTTGTACACTTCGTAAAAGAGCTTCCGTCGCATCTAGCTCATTCTAAGCTTTTATTTACGTTCACAGCCAAATCACGTATTAAAATATTTTAAAATTTCTTGACAAGATGTTTTTGATATGTAATAATATAAATCAGATAGGAAGGTTTTGGCTTTTTCTATCAAGTACCCGAAAAGGGTGCGGGGCTTTAAAAGAGCTTTTGTAATGGACAGTGAGAGATAACGCTGTTTTAGTGTTGTTTTTTTATTTTAAAACAATGCTTATCCCCGATATTTTGGTTGGGGAGTCCGTGGCGTATGTTCAAGGTTTTGACCTAAAGGTTACGGAAGTCATTTTCCATTACATGATTCTTTTACTCCCCGCCGCTCATTTTAGAGTGGTTTTTTCGTTTAATAAATTTTGGAGAAAAGATATGAGAAAAGTAATTTATATTTTTTGTATATTTACGGCTTTTAATACATATGCTGATACACTTTGTGATAACAGTGATATTTGTACATTTGACTGTGCGGCAACCTCAAATGATAGTTGTACAGCAACACTTGATAAAAACACGAATACATTAACCATTAAAGGTTATGGTGATATGAAAAATTATAGTCACAGCTGTGACCCATGGTGCCATAATACAGCCGATTGGGGAGCCTATTCTTCACAAATTTATAAAGTCGTTATCGAAAACGAATCAAGTGATAAAATATTTAAATCAATTGGTTCTTCTGCTTTTGAATATTTGTTTGATTTGCGAGAGGCTGTTTTACCCGAAGGACTTCAAAAGATTTCGGGTGGTGCTTTTAATGATACTCAATCACTTGAAAAAATTAATTTACCAAATAGTCTGACTTTTATCGGAGGGGCTAATTTTAATCGTACAAAAGTTGAAGATATTGTATTACCCAAAGATGTTATTCTTGAAGATGAAGATTGGACATTAGGCGGCACGGAATTGAAATCTTTAACCATATCCGGTTCGACCATGATTACAAAAAAAATGCTTACTAATTCCATAAATAAAGCATTGTCAGAATCTTTGGCTATTTATTGCGAAGACACAAATGCCAGTTGTCAGGCTCTTTTAGACGATGAAGAAATTGGCGATAAAATTAAATTTTATCAAAAATACTCAACAGGTTATTATTATAACGGAAGGTTTTACAGTTCCCCAAATGATATTTACAATCAACATTACGCACCAAAGCGCATTTACACCATCGATGAGGCCAATCAAGTTGCAGGCAAGACAAACACTTTTTCGATTCGGTATCGCTAAGTTTTATTTCCTAAATCCCTGGGCGACGACATATATTTCGGGCGACGTTTGGCGGCTGGCATCAGGTTTGAAATGTGATACTTTCGCAAAATTTTTTTTCATATCTGCCAAAAGTTCACCTTCTGCGCCGCCCTGAAAGACCTTGGCGATAAATATACCGTTTGGAGCCAAAACTTCTTTGGCAAAAGCATATGCGGCCTCAACAAGTGCGATTGTGCGCAAGTGGTCGGTTTGTTGGTGTCCCGTTGTATTGGCAGCCATATCGCTCATCACAATATCGGCAGGACCTTTTAAAAGTGCTTTGAGCTTTTCCGGTGCATCAGCAGAGGTAAAATCCTGACAAATCAGCGTTGCCCCTTCAACAGGCTGTGTTTCTAAGATATCAATACCGACAACCTGCCCCGTGCCCTTGTTTTTTTCAACCGCAATTTGCGTCCAACCGCCCGGGGCGCACCCTAAATCGACAATGGTTTTGCCCTTGCCTAAAAAATGGTATTTTTCATCAAGCTGTATAAGCTTAAATGCCGCTCTTGAGCGATAACCGAGGCGTTTTGATTGAAGCACATAAGGATCGTTTAATTGCCGCTCAAGCCATCTGTTTGATGATGTTTTGCGATATTTTGACGTTTTAACTCTGACCGTCAGGGTTTTTTGCCCGCGAATCAGTTTTGCCGACTTTGTCATTTTAGCCATGGCATAACTCCTCTATAATCGCATCTTGAGCACCTTTAAATGATACAATCATCTGATTAAAACCAAGCTGTTTGTATATTGTCTGAAAAATAATTCCGGCGGCAATAAAAATCGGCGCTCGATCCTCGCCGATATAGGCGGATTGCTGTCTTTGATGTAAATCCATGTGGCACACCGCATCAATTGCTTTATCAAAATCAAAGCACATAACGCATGCACCGTCATTTTTGTCTCTTGAATATTCTCCGTCGTTTTTGACCATGGCGCAAAGGCGAAGAGGTGTGCTTGAGGTTGCAAGCAAACAGCATTTATCGCGATATTTTTCAAAATCACATTTTTTCATAAAATCATCGACATATTTTTTGATGTCCGTGCTTAAACGGTGAGCTTGTTTCTGCGAAAATTCACGCAAGCAATATGCTTCTGCTGCGTTGCGTGCGCCCCAAGGGATAGAAACGGTGTGCAAAATTTGACACTTGCCGTCATTTTTACTCAGGGAAATTTCCGTCGAAGCACCGCCCAAATCATAAAGGGCGATATATTCTTTGTCTTTCGGGGCATTGAGGCTTGCTCCTTTTAAATTCAGACGCGCCTCTTCTTTGGCATCAATTATTTCAAGCACAATACCCGTTTCTTTTTCAATCATACGGATAAAATCAGAGCCGTTTAAAGCTGATCTGCAGGCTTCTGTCGTGATGGCGCGATATGATTTGACATCATATTTTTTCATCAAACAGGCAAATTCGCTCAAAGCTTTCTGCCCGCGCATGAATGATTCTTCGCTCAGTATTCCCGTTTTGTGAAGTCCCTGACCGAGCATTGTGGGTTTTGAATCCATATAAAGCACTTCACCTTTTTCATTTGCAATGCGCAAACGACAAGAATTGGATCCTAAATCAATGCTCGCTATATTTTTTTTCATTATTTTTCTTTCTCTTAAAATACGGATATTTTCTAAAGTGTTTCTTAAACGGCTTTTGGTGATGTTTTTTGTTATGAATCATATCAAGCAAAATACCTTCACGGATGCCTCTGTCGGCAATCGTAATTTCTGATATCGGAAAGCTTGTCATCAAAGCTTCAATGATTGCACAACCCGAAATTGTCAAATCAGCTTTTGACGGGCCGATGCACCGATGCTTGCGCCGGCCGGCATCTCCCATATTTTTGATTTTGTTGATGACATTTTCGATATCCACCCTTGAAATTGACAGGCCGTCAACCGCAGAACGGTTATATCTTGAAAGTCCCAAATGCACCGCACCCAAAACCGTGACTGTCCCTGATGTGCCGATGACCTGAATTTCTTGATTTTCAATCGCATCAAAAATATGGTGTTTGGCATCAAATTCAGATAAGATATTTTGCGTACGCTCAATAATCGTATTATAGGCAAGGCTTGTCATTTCCTGATTTGGAAAAGCTTCTGAAATTGTTACGACACCATAAGGCAAAGACACATACCCTTCAATAAAGGTTTTGCCGTCTTCGGTAATGCGTGCAAGCGAAATTTCCGTCGAACCGCCGCCGATATCAAAAATCAATGCGCGTTTAATGTTCCTGTTTAAAAGCGGCACACAACCGACAACTGCCAGCCGCGATTCTTCTTTAGGTGAAATAATTTCCAGATTGATGCCGGCTTCTTTATGTACCATATTTAAAAATTCATCAATATTTTTGGCGCGTCTGCAGGCTGCCGTTGCAACAAAACGCGAGCTTTCAATCGGGGCATATTCACTCATGACGCTGTGACAGACTTTTAATGTATTGACCGTGCGACGCATGGCCGCTTTTGAAAGTTGATTGTCCTTAATAATTCCTTCACCCAAGCGTGTAATTTTCGAAAAAGTTTCAACGACATGAAAAGACGTCGGGGTCGGGGTTGCAATCACCAAACGACAAGAGTTTGTTCCCAAATCGATGGCGGCATAATGCGGCGCCGGAGCGTTTTTTTTCATCGCCGAAGAATTTTTGAGATGTTTTTTAAAAAATCCGGCCATTGATTAAGCTGCACCTCCGCTGTTTTGGCGAATTTGTTCACGAATAGAATCAATCGAAATCAAATTTTTATTTTTATCTTCGTAATACCAGTATGTCCAGCCGTTGCACGCTGCGGCGTTTTGTGCCATTGCCCCGAGCTGATGGATAGATCCTTGACCTTGTTCGTTTTGAACCGTTCCGTCCGATCTGACTTTAACCTGATGTTGACGGCTTAAATCATAAAGCATATCTCCGGGCTTGATAAAACCTTGTTCCACAACGCTTCCGAAAGGAATACGCGCCTGTTTTTTCTTTGAAGAATAGGCTAAATCAGAGATATCGCAGGCCTTGATGGCATCAATTCTTTTTTGAGCACCTTGCACATAAGTGGCATCTTTTTCTATACCGATAAAAGCGCGGCCGAGTTTTTTGGCCACGGCGCCTGTTGTCCCAGTGCCGAAAAACGGGTCTAAAATAACATCTCCTACCTTTGATGATGCCATAATCACACGATAAAGCAAAGCCTCAGGTTTTTGGGTAGGATGAAGTTTGTGACCATCATCCTGTTTTAAGCGCTCCGAACCCGTACAAAGCGGGATATCCCATGTTGAGCGCATTTGTATATCTTCATTCAAGGCCTTCATCGCCTCATAATTAAAAGTATACTTTGATTTTTGCGTTTTGGACGCCCAAATCAACGTTTCATGTGCATTGGTAAAACGCGTACCCTTAAAATTCGGCATTGGGTTTGCTTTATTCCAAATCACATCATTTAAAATCCAAAACCCCAAGTTTTGCAAAATGGCGCCGACGCGAAAAATATTGTGATACGAGCCGATAACCCAGATTGTTCCGTCATCTTTTAATACTCTTCTGGCGGCACTCATCCATGCATATGTATACTCATCATAGGCCTTAAAACTTTCAAAGCTGTCCCAAGCCTCAAAAACACCGTCGACTTTAGAATTATCAGGACGGCACAGTGTATCATTTAACTGCATATTATACGGCGGATCCGCAAAAATTACATCAACAGACTTTTCTTCCATTTCATTCATCACTTTGATACTGTCATCGTTGATGATTGTGTTTAGGATATTTTTTATTTGAATATTGGCCATTTTTTTACCTTAATTGTCATAAAACATGGCGCAATTTTAACAAATATTTGTTATGATTTTATTAACGCTTGATGGCTTTTTTTGCCTGAAACAGTTTTTGAAATAAGCCAAATGAAGACTTTTGATGATTATACTTGTTGAGTACGGCCAAAAAAGATTTTGAAAGTACTTTTTCGGCGGCTTCTTTGCCTTTTGTATGATAAAGGCGTGCATAATCGCGCATTTCATCTTTTTTCTTCTTGCTTGGAGCCGATAGTTTTCCAAACCATTCGTGTTGCAATAAAAATGCTTTACCAAGCTCTTCTCCGCCGACCTTCTTTGCGGTTCGAAACGCTGCAAAATGGCAGGGATGGCAAAAATATTTTAAATCTTTAGGCGCAATTTCAACGCCATGCTCATTTGCAAATTTTTGAAATTCATTTTTTGCTAAAGAAAGCTGGTAAGGATCTTGAAAATCAAAGCCATAAGTTGCCCAAACGTATCCGCCGCGGGTTTTAATGCCGTTGACTTCGCCGGAATGTGCATGAATCTTAATCAAAGCATCAGTAATGCTATCTTTATTCTTTTCAAGAATATTCTTCAAAAATTGCTTATGCTTTTGAATAAGCTGATAAACATAATTATCTTTGAGTTGAGCTTTTTGATTATTCTTGAAAACGGAATCGATTTCTACTTCAATTTTGCTGTCTAAAGCAATTCTTTCAGATATGATGTATTGCGCATTTTTGCCATCGACCTGCACATCAAGGTTAAGCTCTGAAGAAAAACCAAATCGATCCGTTCCGACTTTGGCCTGTAAATAATTGATATTTGTTTGATTTTCTTCATCAAAAAAAGGCCAATCCTCAACGTCGGCAGAAATATTTTCAAAATAGCTTTCCAGCTCATCTTTTTGAGAAATTTGGCGGTTTTGAACGGCATGGTGCAAAATATGATGAACGATATCCATTTTTTACCTCAAAATTGCTCTGATTTTTTCTTCTTTTGATGCGATATAATCAAATTCCTGATCTGAAATACCCTCAATTTTTGACATTTTCTTTTGGTTTTCAATCATGTCATTGTACCACTTTTTTTGTTCCGCGTCCATCTTTTTTGTTATTTTTTGTGATAAAACAGAGGCAACATGATCCGCATGCTTTTTAAGCTCATAAGCTTTCAGGCCGGTACGAAGACGCTGTTCGATGTAATAAAAACGCTCGGGATTAATGCATCCTTTTTCAAACCATTTTTTGACAATCCAAGGAAGCCTTGCCGTGACATCCGTCGCATCGTAGGAAAAATCTTCAGGAATCTTTTTATCATAGCCACGTGCAACATATTCCTGAAAGTTTTGCAAAAATACGTCAGCCTCATTTTGAGACACTTCAATACTTGTCGGAACAATAGGACATACCCGCCTTAATTTGATATCAATTAAGCGTATGGAAAGGATATGAAATAAAAATAAAAAACTCAAAAATAAAATGACGGATTTTTTCATTTTTTATCCCTTAAAACCTCAGTGATGAAATGACATAATCAGGATATACTCCGTGATTCATGGCAAGAAGGCGTGTTTTTTGTACATCAGGAATATATCCCTCACCAAGTGCCGACATATGCACACCTTTTGAAACAAAAAGCATATCCGTTTTCATCATGCTAGCACATTTCATATCACTTGTAAAGCTGTCTCCGATGAATAAAATATTTTTTAGCGAGGGTGACAGTGTTTCCTGGATATAATTTAAGACTTTTGGATCTGCTTTGCCGATAGTTATGATTTTGCCGCCCATGGCTGCATATTGTTCTGCAATGTGTCCGACTCCGATGGCCACTTGTCCTGAGATATGCCTTGCGACATCCGTCCCGACACAAAACATTTCAAGATTAAGCGCAAGTGCTTCTTGCAATTGAGGCACATAATCTTCAATAACTTCTTTTGACGGATCGGCATAAGCAATAAAAACAAAATCCGCCTTATTGATATCAGATACTTTTTGATAATTCAACCCCTTAAATATCCCTGAAGCATCTGCTCCGCCGATATTGTAATAGTTATTCTTCAATCTTTTTTGAGATTTAAGCATGAAGTGCGCCATTTCTCCGGCTGTCATCACGGCCTTAAAATTGCGTACATCAAAACCTGCCGCTTCAAAACGCGCCACAATCTCATAAATTCTTAAAGGTGTATTTGAAAGCAAAACAATGTCTTTGCCGAGTGCCTTGATTTTTTTTAAGGCATCCAAAGATTCTTCAAAAAAATCACCACCTTTTGTCAGAACGCCGTCGAACCCCGTTATCACAACATCATAAGGGGCTATGATTTTAGATATCCCGACGATCGGCACAATAGGTTTCATTTTAATTTATCCTCAAATTTTATGGCTTTTATTGAAGCACATGACTCTTTATTTTTGCTTAATTTTTTTGTGAAAAGAAAAATATTTGTGCAAAATATATGTCAAAATCGTTGAAAAAATCAGATAAATTGCCTGAGCCCAAACAGGTTCGATTTTGCATACTTCAACCAAAAACGACAGACCGACGGAATTGAGCAAAAACACACCAATGTATACGCCCCACGCTTTGATAAATTCTTTGATGATATCACCCTTGCTTTGAAAGACGTAATAACGCATCGTTGCGATTGAAACATTAACCGTGATAAAATATTGAACGGTTAAAGCCAAAAGATACGGCATCTTTAGGATTTGAAGCAAAAGCACAAAAACCAAATATGCAAATACCGTGTTAAATCCGCCCACAAGCAAATAACGCAATTTTTCGGGAACAAATTTAAACCACAAGTGCTCGACTTTGAAATAAAGCCTGTAAAGATAGGGATATTTTGCATTAAATTCAAAATTTTTGACAAGTGATTTATCAAGCAAAGTTGCCAATTCTGCCTCACGCCACGGCGAAATCACACTTTCATCAAAAATATCCTCTTTGCAAGGCTTGTCAATATCCGTGATGGAGGGATGAATCATAACTTCAACATCATCAAAACAAGCGGGGACCAAAACTTTTTTGAAATGTTCTTGAGAAAGCTTGCAGGTGTAGAGCATGGTATAAAAATAGGTTTTTGAAGCATATCCGTTCAGTACGGCAAAAAAACGCAAAAGACAATACTTAATCAAACCGCCGTCAAAAAGATAAGACTTTGAGGCATTTGTCTTCATTGTCAAAAAGGCACATTCATTGATAACACGTATGCGCTTGATGTGGTATTTTTCTTTTAATTCAAGCATAACCTTAAAAATTAGAGGTATCATATGCACATGGCGGTGGCTGTCAATGTGCGTGAGCCGAACCCCCATTTCTTGA
The DNA here is from genome assembly GCA_902785935.1 of uncultured Pseudomonadota bacterium. Classification (GTDB taxonomy): domain Bacteria; phylum Pseudomonadota; class Alphaproteobacteria; order RF32; family CAG-239; genus UBA1254. The sequence continues at coordinate 38,017 of CADAAN010000006.1, read as the reverse complement.
GCTTTTAATATTTGAGCCTCTGTTTCAGCATAAACTTCATCTCGCAAGGCTTTCGGCTTGAAAATCGAGAGCCATAAAAGCTTAACAAATCCGTTCTTAAATTTACCGTCTTCGCCCGTCAGTAAAGATAAATTTTGAGCCTTTGAAACAGGATATTCGTTTGTTAAATTGACGTGCAAGCCTAAGTCTAAATCTTTCATCTCTTTGGAAAGTTCAACAGCCTCTTTTGCATATTTTTGGCCAACCATCAAGCTTGCGGCATTTAATATGCCTTCATCATATGCTTTTTTAATCGCGGCATTGACGCCTTTTGAAATACCGAAATCATCGGCATTGAAAATCACTTTATTTGTCATCGTTCTTGTCTTTTTGTTCAATTAAATCAGCCAAATAGAGCGGGCGCTTTTTGACTTCAATATGGATTTTGCCGATATACTCACCGATAATCCCGAGTGTGATGAGCTGTACCGCGCCGACAAATCCGACGACGCAAACAATCGTAGCGTATCCGGGGGTCGGATTATGCTCGATAAAATGCTCAAAAATCACATACAGTCCGAGCAAAACAGAACATGCTGCGCCTAAAAAACCGAAGTATGTCGCTAAATGAAGCGGCCTGACCGAAAATTGTGTAATGCTGTCAATCGCAAGTTTTAAGCTTTTGAAAAAATTATATTTTGTTGTACCGCTAAATCTTTCGGGTGCGACAAAATCAATAATTTTGACCTTGTCATTGGGCATAATCCAACTGAGCAATCCTCTGAAAAGCCTGTCTTGCTCATTAAAACCCTTTAAAAAATCGACATATTTACGATCAATTAATCTGAAATCGGGCATACTTTCGCCAATTTTTGTTTCAGAAAGCAGGTTTAAGATAAAATAAAATGTCTTGGCGCAGAATTTATAAAATCGTGAGGTGGCAACATTGTCTACCCGCTTTGTCAAAACAATTTCATAACCTTCCTGCCACGCTTTGACCATCTCGGGGATATAAAGCGGAGGATGTTGCAAATCGGCATCCATAAAAATCACGGCATCGCCTTTGGCATAGTCCATACCGGCCGTCATGGCAATTTCATGGCCGAAATTGCGTTTTAAGTTGACCATTTTAACGCGGTTGTCTTTATCGACCAAATTTTGTATTTTAAAAAATGTAGTGTCTTTGCTACCATCATTGACAAACAAAATCTCAAAGCCAACCTTTTCGATTTTTTTGAGTTCTTTATCAAGTTCCTGATACAATTTTTCGATATTGCCTTCTTCGTTATAAGCCGAAATTACAATACTGACTTTTTTCATTTATCTTTCTCCGTAAACGTTATAAAAACCATAATAAAGTGTTTTTTTCTTGATTTTGCCAAGTCTGTTTGTGACCACAATTTCCAAAATCTCAGGCTTTGAAACAAATTTGAGCTTATTTTTGATATCATCATATTCAAACTTGTCACTTGTCACAACCAAGGCGCCTTTATCATTGATATCATGTTCATCAAGCCACGGATTTTGTTTGATATCACCCCAAATCAGCGGCTTTGGCCTTGATGGAGCAAAAAGTGCGGCATTGTCTGCCCACCAAACATCGCCTGCGACATAAGCAAAATCAAAACGGCCGTATTTTTTGTGCCACAAATCTTCAAGCATTTGCCCGTAGGCCTGCTGATTTAAGTGAAATTTATCGCTTTTGTTAAACAAAATGACACACCCCTGCGCAAAAAAGAGCAAAAAGAGCATCGCATAGACGCCGATATACATCCTTTTTTTAAACACGCTTGTTAATTTGCATGGAAAAAACACAAAAAGCATTACGCCCGCAAGATAATAACACGGAAATCCCCACATGCTTTTGAGCTTTAAGCCGAAAACAAAGCTTATCAGCGTCATTAATAAAACAGGCATCAACCCCAGAAAAAATAAAAAGTTTTTTTGAAAACGGTTTGCCTTCACATCAAAGCGTTTTTGCTTGTAATATGCCGTAAAATAAACCAAAAATGCGCCAAGACCGAAAAGCAACTGCGCCCCGATAAATTTTATGGGATAAACAATATGCTTTAAGAGCGGAAAGTTGTCAAATCCGCCCTTTGAGCCACGGCCTATAAAATAGCCGAGCGAAAAAAACTGATGATCAATAAGCCACAAAAGATGCGGCAAAATCGTTATTGTACATACAAGTGCACAGACATAAGGCTTATAGCTTGTCAGATGTTTGCGTGCTTTTTTATCAAAAAGCATCATCACGCCCATAGAAAAAAGCAAAATACCGCTTGTGTATTTATTGAACAGATTAAGCCCCGCAAAAAGCCCCGTTAAAACCCAATCCGTAAGCTTGTCTTCATCTAAGGCCTTGTAAAAGTAAAAGGCCGTCATCGGCCACAAAGCCAAGGATACCACGTTGACATTATATTCAATCGCGCTGAAACCATAATAAATCACGCCGGCAAGCACCATTACGGCAAATGTTGCACGCTCTTTAGAGATAAATTCACGTGCCAAACGATAAATATAAATAAATCCCAAAAGCACACAAAGCTGACTTAACATATAAATGGCAAGGGGCTGTTCAAAACCGATGATGTTATAAACAAAATCGGCAAGCCAACCCGATAAAGGCGGATGTTTGTTTGTACCGAAATCGCAATACATCCCCCACACGACAGCTTCAATACTGTCCATCGGCAGGCTTTTGCGCAAAAGGGGTAAAAAGCTCCAAAGCAAAAAATGCAGGCTTAAAAAAATTTGAAACGGATATTTTTTGATAAAATTCATTTATTTTTTTCCAAATATTTCCTCAACTGGCATTACTATACTTCAAAAAAAAGTAAAAGTACATAAAATTTTGCTTTTTTATTTGACAATTAAATCAAAACGTGTTCTAATAAATCTTAAGTGATGGGAGAAATCTTATCATTTAGTGCCTATGTATTGGGTGCGGAGCTTTGAAGAAGCTTTTGTAAACCTCAGTGACGGATAACACTGTTTGTTTTGAAGGTGTTTTTGTATAAAATGCCGATTATCCCCAAAGTTTTGGTTGGGGAGCTTGCAAAGGATGTACAAGAGTTATTCTAAAGGTTGCAAGAGTCATTTAGGTTTACATGATTTCTTCACTCCCCGCCGCACTTAAAAAGGCGCGGTTAAACTTTTTTATATTAACATCTTTAAAAGGGAAAAAATTATGAAAAATAAATGTATTCTGATGATGGGATTTATTTTGTTATCCTCAGGCGTCAAAGCAGATATTATTGGTACAAACAGCGGCTACAAAAAATGCGGCGAGAATTGCTATTGGAGCTTGGATACGGATAGCGGTATTTTGACTATTTCCGGCACTGGTGCTATGGATGATTTTGAAAATAAGAATTATTCTGGTTGGTATCATTACAGTATGCCATGGCATGCTATTCGCGAAGATATCACCTCTGTTGTTGTAGAAAAAGGTATAACGACAATTGGAAATAATGCTTTTAGAGAAGCTACAAATGCTACATCCATTGAAATTTCAGATTCTGTGGTTTCTATTGGTGATCGTGCTTTTAGTAATATGATTAACGTAACAAATTTAACAATCGGTAATGCGGTGGAAGATATCGGTAGCGGTGCATTTTATGATGTTACTGCTGTTACAAATTTAACTTTACCAAATTCACTGAAAAATATTGAAGATACTGCATTTGCGTATATGAGAAACGTTACTAATCTTACTATTCCGGATTCGGTTACAAATATAGAGAGAGATGCTTTTATGGGTATGTCAGGTTTGATAAGCCTTACATTGCCAGATTCGGTTGAGTATATTGATGAAGGTGCTTTTAAGGGTATTAAAAATCTTGAAAGAATCACAGTATCAGATGATTTTAATTTTGCATTCAGCAGATATGTGATAGAAGATGATTTTTACAGCTTAGAAAATGTAGAAAATAACCGTAGCCATATGAGCGAAGAAGATTATACACAACTTTATAGTAAAGCTTTAGAAGCCGGCTGTACATATGAAATGGATAGCTGTGAAGTATTTTTTAGTTATGACAGAATTTATTCTCCTTTCGATAACCTTGATATAAGCAACATAGAAATACAGTGTGCCGGATCTGTCGCTAAGTGCCAAAGAAATATTGAGGCGGCAGGGCTTGACCCGAATGACTTTGCTGACATTATGGCAGTTAAATACTCTAAAAAATTAGCCGATGGAAGTACGGCCATTTATGAAGATGGCAAGATTATCGGCTATGAGGGCAAGCGCATTTATACCGTCGATGAGGCGAATCAGGTGGCGGGCAAAACAAACACCTTCTCGATTCGATATCGTTAGGCAAAAATTTCTTTTTGTGTGCGGATAAAGTTAAGAAGCAAGGTCGTTATTAATACGTATCAATCCTAAAACCAAAATCCGTTTTCTCATAATTTATCCCCTTTATAAAAAATAATATAAAAAAAGCAATGCTCCGGTTTAGCAGGCAGGTTGCTTTTTTAAGTTTTAAAACAGAAAAAGCACTCCTTTTAAGGGGAGTGCTTTAACTTTTGCGCAAATTAACGGAACATTCCGAACGACCACGAAAGGGTCGTCATGACCATGACTTCCCGCCTTGTGTAGCCGGGGGTCACGATAGGCACCGACTGGGCTCCTACGTATAAATTCAAGGCAGAACCTGCCATGAATTTATTAATTTTGCCCGCCTTGTTGATGGTGGCGGGGAACTGGAAACGATATTCCAGCCCGCCCCCGAAGGTTATTCCACTTCCCATGTAGTACATGGGATATTCCTTGTCAAGGACGACATTGGTGTCATCCTTGCAGAATTGATAACCCGCGGAACCAACAAGATTCAGGCGGTGGCGGAGCCATTTGTCCTCGAACAAACGATATTTCAGGTACAGCGTGGTGCTGTAGCTGATATAGTTTTTCGAAGCGGACTCGGCACCCGGCTCATAGCGGCGGAAGCTTCCACTCACAGCCAGCTCAGCCGCAAAGGGGCGATGCTGGGATGTGATAACGGGGACCTCTTCCTCCACCTCACGGTAAAGGATCTGTCCTTCCACCACCTCACGGCCGCTCGGGCGAGTGAGCCAGACGAAATAGCCCTCATTGGTTCTTTCGAACCAAACGATGCCAGGCATCTCGCCTTTCCATTCCCACGGCATCACTGCCATGAGGATGGTTCCACCAACGGCATAAGCGTAGACCTCACGATAAACGCGGGTCTGCGTTTCCGTTTTACACCAGCCAATTCCGTCTGCACGGAGGCTGATGCCGGCCTGCGGCTGGAAGTTATTGAAGAACTCAGGCGCACCTCTTTGCGCCATGTAGTTCAAACCTCCGCCCACGGCGACGGAAAATCCGTCTTTGGCGACCGACTGCATCGGCCCGTAAACCCGTTCCGACTTGTCGATTTTCACTTTGACAATCTCTCCGGTCGGAAGCGTGGCTTCCCGTTCGGTAAGGCTACAGTCGGCGTAGACCTGAAATTCTTCAGTCCGCCATACCTGAGCCTTTTTGAAGGTCTGAGCGGCGATGGAGCGTGCTCCGTCTGATGCCACCTGCTGGCTTAAATTTTGCGCGTTAATTTTCATGGTTGTTGCGGCCATGGTCATAAGGACACATACCGCGATCTTTTTAATGTCTGCCATAATTGTAAAATATTTGATGATTAATTTTTCAAATTTCAAAAGTACAACGCAGGCAAGACTTCAAAAAAATCTTCAACCCGTTCACAATAGTTATTAATTCTTATAAACATAACTTATGGTACTTTTATGTTGTCAATGTATCACATTTTGAATCGAAAAACAAGCAAAAAATGCAAAAAATTTTATTTTTTTGTTTATTTTTTGTATAAAAATGCATTTTTTCCTTATTTTTTAGTACTTTTCTTATCAACAAAATATTTAAACAGGCACCTTAAATATCATCAAGGCGCCTGTTTTTATATGTTACACTTCATTTATTTTGCAACGACAGCATCAAAGGTGATGTTTTGCCCTTCAATGGTATCGGTCGTGCCGGATGTGCAAACATCAGACGTCTCAAGCGCCAAAACCTGCTGAGCAATATAGGCCTTATTGTCATTTAAGGCTTGTGCAAGCTCCGCATCGTCCGTATGCCAGCAAAGCTTGATGCGGTCTGAAATGTTAAAGTCTTTTTCTTTACGCATCGTTTGTACCATACGCACAAAGTCACGCGCCATACCCTCACGCTTAAGTTCAGGCGTTAAATTGGTATCAAGCATCACAACAGCCTTGTTGTCTGCAAAAGAAAGCCCCGCGATACCCTCTTTCATATCAAGGCGAACTTCAAACAAGTCTTTTGCCAAATTTAGCCCTGCAATATTTAAAGTGCCGTCATCGTTCAAGCTCCACTCATTTTGCTTGTATGCGGCCATGACTTTGCCCATATCTTTGCCGAGCGTTTTGCCCAAAAGCGGCGTATAAAGGTATAGCTTTTTGTCGGCATAAAGGCTCAAATTGTTATCAAACCTGACCTCTTTGACATTAAGCTCGTCTTTGACAATATCCTGATAAGCCGGTGTTAATTCAGCCCCGACAAGCGTCAATGATGCAAGCGGCAGACGGCCTCTTAAATTTTTCTCTTCACGGATAAATTTACCGGCCGAACAAAGTGACTGCACAAAATCCATATCTTTGACCAATTCTTCATCAACCTTGATATCTTCAAGTTTTGGAAAATCAATCAAATGCACTGATTCGCCCTTGGTCAGATTTTTATAAACATACTCACTCAAAAACGGCATCAACGGTGCCAGAATTTTGCTTAAAACCACAAGCACGGTATAAAGCGTATCAAAAGCTTGCTTGTCGCCTGACCAAAAACGATCGCGCGTGCGGCGAATATACCAGTTGTTCAAAACTTCCATAAAGTTTGTTGCTTCTGTCGTGGCCTCAGATACATCATAGGTCGAAAGACCGTGTTCTACATGGTCGCGCAAAACTTTGAGTTTTGATAAAATGTAATTATCAATCGCCTCGCTTGAAGAAGTGATTTCTTTGGCTTGATATTCTTCCGCATTGGCATACAAAACGAAGAAATAAAACGCATTCCACAGCGGAATTAATGCCGAGCGCAACGCTTTTGATATCTCTTTGCCTTCTTTATCAACAGCTAAATTGCCGCCCTTCAAGACAGGTGATGAAACCAAAAACCATCTCAAAGCCTCAGAACCGATGTTTTCTAAAACCTCGTTCGGGTCAGGATAGTTTTTAAGCCTTTTAGAAAGCTTTTGTCCGCCTTCGGCCATCAAAAGCCCCGTGCAAATGCAATTCTTAAATGCCGGTTTGCCCATCAAAGCCGTTGATAAAACGGTCAATGTGTAAAACCAACCTCTTGTCTGATCCATCGCTTCAACAATAAAATCTGCCGGAAAGTGATTTTCAAACCACGCTTTGTTGTCAAACGGATAATGCACCTGCGCATACGGCATTGAGCCCGATTCAAACCAACAGTCAAACACATCCGAAACTCTGCGCATCATGGTCTGACCAGACGGATCGTCGGGGTTAGGGTAAACAACCTCATCAATATACGGCTTGTGCAAATTTTTGACATCAAAGCCTGTTTTTTCTTTAATTTCATTAATCGAGCCGAAAACATCAATGCGGGGGAATTTCGGATTGTCAGATTTCCAAACGGGAATCGGCGTACCCCAAAAACGATTGCGCGAAATCGACCAATCTCTTGCACCCTCAAGCCATTTTCCGAAACGGCCGTCTTTGATATGCTCTGGCACCCAGTTAATTTCTTGATTGTTCCTGACCATCTCATCCTTAAAATCAGTGACTTTGACAAACCAAGATGACATCGCTTTATAAATAAGCGGGGTGTCGGTGCGCCAGCAAAACGGATAAGAGTGCGTATATTGCTCTTTTTTCACAAGAAGTCCGTTTGTTTTAAGCCAGGTCATAATCGGCTCATTTGTTTCAAAAACCTGTTTGCCTTCATAATCAGGCACTTCAGACGTAAACTTACCTGCCTCATCAACAGGGCAAACAATCGGAAAATTTTCATCGTATGCACGGCAGGCATCAAAGTCATCCTGTCCAAATCCCGGGGCAATATGCACAACACCCGTACCGTCTTCGGTTGAAACAAATTCACCCGAAAGTACCTTAAATGCACCTTTTGCTTTTAAGCCTTCAAAATATTTAAACATCGGCTTATATGAAAGCCCGACCAAATCAGCACCTTTCACAGAGCCGACCTTGACCGCATGTTCAAGCTGTTTTTTGTATGCGCCTAAACGAGCTTCGGCAATGATATATTTTTGTCCGTCTTCTTCTTGCATCACGGCATAATCAATATCTTTGCCCACCGCAAGCATTAAGTTTGAAGGAAGCGTCCATGGCGTTGTCGTCCAAACAAGAATTTTATCACCCGTTTCCAGCTCAAACATCACGGTAATGGCGTTATCCGTTTTTTCCTGATAGCCTTGATTGACCTCAAAATTTGAAAGCGGCGTTTGAGCTGCCCAAGAATACGGCAAAACGCGATAATCTTCATATACAAGGCCTTTGTCATAAAGGGTCTTAAAGTTTTTAATCACGCTTTCCATAAAGCTCAAATCCATCGTTTTATAATCATGGCTGAAATCGACCCAACGCCCGATACGCTTGAACATATCAACCCAAATTGAAGAATATTTCAAAACGTCAGCTCTGCAAAAATCATTAAATTTTTCAACGCCGTATTCTTCAATCTGCTTGCGCCCCGAAACACCAAGCTGTTTTTCAGCCGACATTTCGGCCGGAAGTCCGTGACAATCCCAGCCCAAGCGACGCTCAACCTTTTTGCCCATCATGGTCTGAAAGCGTGCGACAACATCTTTGACATAGCTGACCATAATATGACCATAGTGCGGCGTTCCGTTTGCAAACGGAGGGCCGTCGTAAAACACAAACTCAGCGGCACCGTCACGATTGTGAACGGATTTTTCAAAAGTTTTATCCTCATCCCAAAATTTCAAGACTTCTTTTTCAAGTTTCACAAAATCAGGTTTTGCTCCTATTTCGGCATAATGTTTCATTGTTTTAACCTACATTTAAAATTTAAATTATTAATTGAATTTGATTGATTAAGTTTTTGATTTTATATAAAAAGATGCATCCCCTTAGGGGATAATGATGAATGGTATTTGAATATTTAAATAAAGCATCTCTTTTTCCTAAACTTTTTGCACCATATAACATCTTTTGCCGAGCGTCAAGAAAAAATTGCACTACATCGAGAAATCTTCGCCAAGATAGACCTGACGAACTTCTTTATTCTTAACAATTTCATCAGGTGTACCCTCCATCAAAACGCTTCCGCCGTGGAGAATGTATGCTCTATCAATAATGTCAAGCGTTTCTCTGACGTTATGATCCGTAATCAAAACACCTAAACCCCTGTTTTTGAGTTGCGATACAAGAGATCTAATCTCGCCGACAGCAATCGGGTCAATACCGGCAAGCGGCTCATCAAGCAAAATAAAATCAGGGTTTGAAGCCAGCGCACGTGCAATTTCAAGACGCCTGCGCTCGCCGCCGGAAAGTGCGACTGCCGGTGATTTTCTCAAATGCGCAATTGAAAACTCATCAAGCAATTCCTCAAGCTTTGCTTCGCGTTTATTTTCATCGTTTTCGATAATTTCTAAAATCGCTTTAATGTTGTCTTCAACCGTTAAAGCTCTGAAAATAGATGCTTCTTGCGGCAAATATCCGATACCCATACGCGCACGCTGATACATCGGCATATTTGTAATATCTTCACCGCCCAAATGCACATCACCGTAATCAGGTGTAATCAAACCGATGACACAATAAAAACACGTGGTTTTACCGGCGCCGTTCGGCCCGAGCAAGCCGACAGCCTCGCCTTGTTTGACATGTAAAGAAACATTTTTTAAAACAGAACGGTTTTTGTATTTTTTACCGATGTTAAAAATTTCTAAAACACGATTGTCCTGATTATTTTTTTTCATTATTTTTTTCCTTTGATTTGTGTCCCGCGAATAACACCTGTAACGCGGTTGTTTTTTGAGTATGAAAGCATTTTTGCAACCGATGTTTTTGTATTAAACACAGCCTTATCGCCATTGCCGAACGCTTCAATTTGCTTAATCGTATTGTTTTTTAAATCCTCTAAAAACAATACGGCTTTATCGGCGTAAAGCGTCATATCGGGTCTTCTTAAGACAACGTTGCCGAATGCCTCCAGCTTGTTTTGCGGCTTGTTGTAACGCATTTCATCGGTCGAAGTTAAGGTGTTTTCCAAATGCTCTACCTTTGATTTGCCTTTTAAGTATAATATTTCGCTTGTCTTGTCAAATGCAAAAGCATCTGCCCACAACTTTCCCCAACTGCCGAAGGCATAAACGGCCGCATCGCCTTTGCCGTAATTTTTTGAAAAATCATATTCTGCGGCAGATGTTTCAATCGTTGTATCATTATCGTATACGGCCAAAACGTTATTTTGTGCCGTGACAATATTGCCATTCTGGTCATAATAACCCGTATCAGCACTGATGTCGGCATATTTATCTTGATCAAGTGCGATTTTTCCTTTCGGACGGGTTAGACGCACAACCTTCGACGAAGGCGCCGTTTCTTCCATCAACTCTGCAGTAAATGTGCTGATTTTGCCATCGATATCCGTCATTGAAAACGATGTTTTTTCAACATGCAATTTTTCTAATTCACCCATTTTTGGCGCCGTTAAATCGTACTGCGACACAAAATTATTTTTCTTTAAATGCGGGAAGATCAAAATCAGCGAAATCAAAACGGCCGCAACCGACGGCATCAGAAGTTTGAGTATTTTATAATAACGCTCACGCTTGCTTTGATGAGCTTTCTGGTGTGTTTTGAGAGGCTGCGCATGCTCAAAAAAAGCATCTATTTTTTTTACATCAACCAATTAAATCACTCCGGCACGCAAACAATCATGAATGTGAATTAATCCGACAGGTTTACCGTCTTCAACTGCAAACAGGTTTGTGATACCTCGGCCCGTATTATTCATTACATAGACGGCCTCACTTGCCAATACATCGGGGCGAATGGTTTTCGGATTTTTGGTCATCACTGTTGACACTTTTTCTTCAATCAAATTCGGTGACATCCAGCGGCGTAAATCGCCATCGGTAATCATCCCGACAAGCAAGCCTTTTTTATCAACAATACCAACGCAACCAAGCATTTTTTCGCTCATGACCATCAAAGCCTCTTGCATAATGGCGTCATCGTGGATAATCGGCATTTCATCGCCCGAATGCATTAAATCTGAAACTTTGCAAAGCATGGCGCCCAATTTTCCACCAGGATGACGACGTTTGTAATCCGTTTCAGAAAAACCTTTGCGCTCCATCAAAGCAATTGCAATCACATCACCCATCACGAGCGTTGCGGTTGTTGATGATGTCGGTGCCAAGCCCAAAGGACAGGCTTCACCATCATCAGGCAATTTTAACAGATAATCACCTGCTTTGCCAAGGGTGCTGTTTGGATTTTTCGTCATAGCAATCAACGGGATATTATAGCGTTTGCAATACATCAAAATATCAGACAATTCCTTTGATTCACCACCATTTGAAATCGCCAAAACAACATCTTCATCGGTAAGCATCCCAAGGTCACCATGACTGGCCTCACCGGGGTGAACAAAGAAAGACGGCGTACCTGTCGAGGCAAACGTTGCCGCAATTTTGCGACCGATATGACCGGATTTGCCCATGCCTGTCACAATCACGCGACCCTTGCATTTTAAGATGACATCCAAGACTTTGCTCAACGTATCATCAAGTTCATCTTTCATCATTTCCAAAGCTTCAACTTCGCGATCAATCGCCTCTTTTGCGACGATAATATCTTTATTTTCAGACATATTTAAAGTTCTCCAAAGTTCAAAAACATACGCTGATTATAAAATGATTTTCAGATATATCAACTGATATTGCCGCGTTAGCCCCAATTATCAATGCACATTTTGTTGCCGATTGTGACAGAGGCTAAAAACATCTTGACAAGTATTTTGATATATGCTTAAATGAAAGCGTAACCAAAATGGTTGCGGTGTTTAAACGACACTTGCACTAAAAATATACTCCTTTAGAGAGGAGTAAGTGATATAAGGGTTAATACCTCGAATAAGCTTAACTGATTTAGTGCAGTTCGTTTAGCTCCTCCGTTTTTGGTTTATCTTAAACGGTTTTTTATTTTGCATAATGGAGAAAAAATATGAGAAAATGGATTTTATTTTTTTTACTGACAATGAGCTCTCAAGCTAAAGCAGTCAATACTTGCGGTGATGATTTAAACATCAATTGTTGGGATTGCGGCGCTAATTGCCTTGCCAGACTAAATGAGCAGACAGGTCTTTTTTCAATTGAAGCCAAAGATGAAAATGCACCTGTCGGAAAAATGACAAATTACGAATGGGATTCTAAAAACCAAAGGCCGGGAACACCATGGGTTGAAAAACTTGAAACTATTCGAAGTGTCTCATTGCCGGATTCTTTAACCAATATCGGTAGTTATACACTTGCTTATACAAAAATCAGCAGTATTGATTTGCCGGATTCTATTGAACAAATTGGCGGTGCTGCATTTCAGGGTGCAGATTTATTAAAAGAAATTAATACACCTCTAAATCTTCAATATGTCGGTGCTTGGAGTTTTGCGGCAACAAAAATAGATTATTTGATGCTTGGGCAGGCTCAAACAGAAATTCCTGATAGAGCTTTTGTCGGAACAAAACTTAAAAATCTGGAAATCCCTGAAGGTGTAACCTCAATCGGTTGGACGTCTCTTGCTGATATTTCAACACTTGAAACACTTGTTATTCCGAATAGTGTGACAAATATTGATGATGAAGCTTTTACAAACACAAACCTTCAAAAACTATATTGTGCGGCTTCCGAAGAGGTATGTTCAAGAATAGCGCTTCAAACGGGTAAAAACCCGAAAATTATTCATTATTCTAAGACACCTGACGGGAAATATCGTATCGGTGAGAAAACTTATGCCTCAATTTCCGCGATGCAAAAAGGAGATTATATCCCAAAGCGTATCTACACCATCGATGAAGCAAATGCCATCGCAGGCAAAGTCAATTCGGTCAAAATCAGGTACAGATAAAAAGCAGGTTGGGCTTATTTATTTAAGCCCAATTCTTCCATCACTTCTTTTTTCAAGGTAACGTTATCGGTTTTACCTGTCAAAAAGGCCGGAATTTTTTCATGATACAGGATGGTTCGAGGCAAAAACAGCTCAGACATACCATTGTTTTTGATATAGTCATGCAAAACTTCCTGTTTGACCTGATTGTTGTTCGTGACCAAGACGATTTGCTCACCCTTGCTTTCATGCGGTACGGAAACAATACCATAACTAAAGTCAGGCCCCATCCATTCATAAGCCTTGATAACCATATCCTGTACGGCATTTAAGGACACCATCTCACCGCCGATTTTAGCAAAGCGTTTGATGCGGTCTTTGATAAAGACATAGCCGATTTCATCAATTTCAACCACATCACCCGTATGATACCAGCCGTCTTTTAAGGGTACCAAAACCCCGGGTTTATCAGGCATGATATAGCCCATCATAATATTCGGACCTTTAACGACAAGCTCTCCGCCTTTTTCAATCCCGGGCACAGGCTCTAACTTATACTCAATCCCCGGCACAATTTTGCCGATTGAGCCGAATCGACTGTAAACGTGATTGTTGGCTGCCACAAACGGCGCACATTCCGTCACACCGTATGCTTCCATAATGCGCACGCCCATCCGCTCCATAAACAAATTACGCGTATCAAGTTTAACAGCCTCAGCACCGGCATACATAAACCGAACGTTATAAAAATCGTACGGATGCGCGATTCGTCCATAACCTCTGAAAAAGGTATCTGTCCCGAACAAAATTGTCGCACCCAGCTCATAAATCAATTCAGCAATCACGCGATAATGCAACGGCGAAGGATACAAAAACACCCTGCCCCCCTCTAAAAGCGGGAACAATGTACCGATTGTCAGTCCGAAGCTGTGGAACATCGGCATGGCATTAAAGACCAAATCCTTCATATTGATTGTTTCGACCGTTGTAACTTGTTTGATGTTAGAGATAATGTTGGCATGGCTTAAAACAACGGCCTTCGGAGCACCTTCAGAGCCTGACGTAAATAAAATAGCCGCTTTTCTGTTGCCGCCGTGACGGTGCGGGATACGCTTTGTTTTATAACGAAGCATGGCACCCAATTTGCTGATAATCCCTAATTTTTTAGCCAAACTTTCAAGATAAAAGACCTCGATACCATTTGATTTTAAGACTTCAATCACCGGCTCCATTTTTGCCGTTTTAATAAAGGCGATTGACGTAATCACAAGCTTTACTTCCGCTGTTTTGCACATTGAAATCAGGTTTTTGGCACCTACTGAAAAGTTCAGCATGACAGGGATTCGCTCATACGCGGATAACCCCAAAAACGTTGCCGCAGCCGCGATTGTATTCGGCAACATCAAGCCGACATGCTCCATATGCGCGGCTTTTTTCTTAAAAAACTTACCGAGTAAATAAACACGGAGCAACAAATCCTTATAGCTCATCGGTTTGCGGTTAATATCTTCAATCACCATCGGACGTTTAAAGAAAAAGCCCGTTTTTGAATATACTTTAGATGTTTTGACAAGCTGTGCAAAAATCGAAATATTCGGATTGTAGGTAATTGAAAACTGCATATCCGTCAAAATATGATACACTTCATTGCTTAAGTGGTCACGCTGACGACGAAGCTCATCTTTAAGCTTTAAGGGTTTCGGATTGCCGACCGTAATCAGCATTTTAGGAAGCGGTCTGTGGGGCAATTTATCTTTTGTCTTTGAAAAATAACCATATTGCGGACCTTCAATCCAAATCGGGATAATCGGTGCATTGGTTTTGTCCGCCAAAAGCCCCGGCGCCTCATAAATCTTCATCAAGCCGCCGCTTTCGGTGATACGTCCTTCGGCAAAAATCACCACAAGACGATTATCGTTCACCTTATTGATTAAATCCTTCAAATCAGACGGTTCAATCGGATTAAATTCCACAATATCAGCCGTTTTCATCAAAAAACGGATAAATCTTCGACGATACAAATGCCCGTTTAAGGCAAAAATCGGATTGCCCGGCAAAAAGGCAAAGAGCAAAATCGGGTCTAAATAAGACACGTGGTTTGAAACATAAACACCTTTTTTAGGCAATTTCTTCAAGTCAAACTTGATGTTGCATCTGACCTTGAAGATATAAAAGAACGTACGCAGACAAAATCTCACAAAGTTTTTCAAAATATTTCTCCGTTGTTATCTATATATCGGTTTGTATAAAAAAAGAAACAACCCGTCAAGCAAAATTTGACGGGCGGGGTATAATTTTTGGTTTTAAATGCTTCAAAGCTCAATCAAACAAAAAAAAATTCAAAAATATCTCTTGTCAAACTTTGTTTTTTTTGTTATCTCATAGCTCAGAAAAAAAGTTTAACCATATTTTATACGGAGGAAAAAAATGGCCGAAGTCGGTGGTATTGCAAGCGACAGATTGCGTTCGCTTATCGAAAGAATTGAAAAATTGGAAGAAGATAAAAAAGAAATCTCAACAGATATCCGTGAGGTTTTTGCTGAGGCAAAAAGTGCCGGATTTGATGTCAAAATTATGCGCGCCATCTTAAAATTGCGCAAGATGGACGCTGCCTCTCGCGATGAGCAGGAATTTTTGATTGATACATATCGAAAAGCACTTGATATGTAATTTGATTTGATAAAATTGATATGCTCCGCATTTTGCGGGGCTTTTTTTTATATCGCATTTATTGAAAAAACGAATATGCGCCATTATCTTTGCTTGATGATTGTTGTTTCAGATAAAATGCAAAAAGGCTATCACTATACATATGCCGCCCCGCAAGGACAAGACTTTGCACCTGATTTTGTCCCGGAGCTCACTCCGTATGAAATGCTTAAACTCGGCGTGTTTGAGGGACATTATTTAAATGATTGCATCAAAGAATTTCCTTTAAATTGGTTTACAAATGCTCCTTTGAGCAAAGAAAAACCGTGTGTTGAGTGTAATTATTTTAGGGTTAAATCACGTATGAGCCTGCAAGAATGGCAAAAACGCGGTTGGATTATCGGTCCTGATCCGCGCGGTTGGTTTCAGTGGTATTGTCGCTATTATATGGGACGCCGTATTGATGAAATTGATAAATTGCAAATCAAGCGTTGGAAGGCTTTCAAAAGACATAAAGCTCAAGTTTTTTTGAACTGTCAGATGTATGACTTGGATTGCCGAAAAAAACAAAGACAAGCTCTGCTTCAATGGGCTTATAATCCGTTTTTTTAAAAAGTTTTAAGCTCATAATGTATTTTTTTCTATCGATACCGAATCGTAAAAGTGTTTGTCTTGCCCGCGACATGATTGGCTTCATCGATGGTATAGATACGCTTTGGAATATATTTTCCTTGAATGAAATCATCGACAGATGCGTAAGATTTTCCTTTCATATCAAAAGGACGACCTGCCCGAATATCAGCACTGGCAATTTCACAGCTTTGCTTATTTTCGCAAGCCATTTGTCTTGCCATCAAATTGACATCGGCATAATATTTTCCGTCACTTGTTTGATAAACGCCTGTTGCGTCATCTTTTGTATAACTTATCAGTATTTGCGCAATTTGTTCTTGTGTTGCACCGGCACTTTGCAAAGCTGTTGTGCATGAGCCGTTATTTTCTGCGCAAAACATCTTGAATTTATCAAATTGCACACTAACAGCCCCTGTTGTGTAGGTAAAAATATTGCCAAGCATTGTGTCTGCGCCGACAACCAATGATTGCAAACGATAGTTTGAAGAAAAAATCGCATCTTTAACCTCTGCAATCGAATCCGGAATAACAACATGCCCCAGGGGAACACCTGTTAACCCCTCCAGCGTCATTAATCCGTCGGGTAAATTAATTTCTGAAAATGGATTCCAATTAAAAGCACCTTCTTCTATATTTTTAAGCGAATTAGGAAAATTGATTTGTGATAAATTATTGTTCCAAAAAGCCAATTCCGATATTGTTTCAAGTGTCTCAGGAAATTGTACATTTGTCAGAGGGGCAGAGCAAAAAGCATAACCTTCAACGGTTGTGATATTACCTGTTATTTCAAGAGAAGTGATATTTTCCGGCAAATTGCTGGCATTATCGCTGTTGGTAAAGGCATAACGCGGAATCGATGTTGTTTCTTTTAAGCTGCCATCTGCATTTTGTTCGGTTGATGTCGGGCCATAAATTGTCATTTTGCTGCCTTCAACAGCATAAAAACATTTGCCGTCCGTACTATTCGGACAGGGCTGACATCCGCTTGCACCAAAACAATCATTATAATCATAAGCTTGTGCATTATAACTTAAAATAAGTCCAAAAACCCAAACATATTTCTTCATATTTTTTCTCCTTATTTTTTAAACCATCGAAAAAAAAATCCATCTTGAAAAATCTCAAAATGGAGGAGCTAGATAACTGTCGAGTTACAGTTTGTCTTATTCGAGCAAAAATTGCCTTATATCAACAACTCCTCTTTCAAAGGAGCCTTAACTCGAATGTGTTATCTAAACACCATAACCATTTTGGTTACGCTTTTGATTATGGCATACTTTAAAATAAAAGTCAAACAAAAAAATTAAAAATACATCTGAAAAACGATGATTTTTCTTTGACATTCAAAATTTGAGGGTTTATTTATCAAAAGAAAATGGAAACGATGAAATTTGACATAAAGGGCGATGCGCTCAACATTTATCTTGTCGGTGATTTTGTAAAACAAGATTTGCCGCAGGCTTTGTTTGAACAAATCAACGCGCAAAAAATCACCAAAATTTTAATTGATTCTTCTTTGCTTGAAAAATGGGATTCCTCATTTTTAGTGATGCTGTATGAACTGTATCAAAAGGCAAGTCAAAAAAATATTGTTATCAAAGCATCAAAATTGCCGAACGGCGTTGAGGCTTTGATTAAGCTTGCGCTTTCCGTACCGAGAGCATCCGAACTTGCCCCTGCCCCGCGCATCGGCTTTTTGGAAAAAGCGGGTGATTTGACCATTCGCGTTTATCAGACGATTCGTAAAACAACAAAATTTACTTTGCATAATTTGAGGATATTTTTTTCCTCATTTTTGAGAAGGACAACCACACGCGATGTTGACTTTTTGTTTGCCTTGCAAGATTGCGGGCCGAAAGCGCTTCCGATTGTTTTGTTAATCAGCTTTATGGTCGGGCTCATTTTGGCTTTTGTCGGTGCGGTACAGTTGCAAATGTTCGGTGCCGAAGTTTATGTTGCAAGTTTGGTAACAATCGGTATGACGCGCATCATGGGTGCCATTATGGTCGGTATCATTATGGCCGGCCGTACGGGTGCATCATTTGCCGCGACAATCGGTACCATGCAGGTCAATGAAGAAATTGATGCCTTAAAAACGATGGGCATCAACGTATCTGAATTTTTGGTTTTACCGCGCCTCAAAGCACTTGTCGTAACAATGCCCCTACTTACAATGCTTGCTGACTTTGCAGGTATTTTAGGTGGTGCCGCCGTCGGTATTTTAGCCTTAAACATTCCTTACAGTGAGTTTTTCAAATATGCTTATAACGCGTGGTTTTTGAAGCATTTTTTGGTCGGTCTTTTTCATGCGTTTGTGTTCGGTTTTATCATTGCATTGTCAGGATGCTATTTCGGTATCAATTGCGGTAGAGATGCGGACAGCGTCGGTAAATCAACGACTTCTGCCGTGGTGTACAGCATTGTTTGGATGATTATCGCAACGGGTTTAATCACTTTTTGTTTTCAAAGGATGGGCATATGACAAACGCAGTGATTAAAGCCAAAAATTTAAGTATCGGTTATGGTAAAAAAGTTTTGCTTCAAAATGCTGATTTTGAGGTTAAAAAAGGCGATATTTTTATCATTATGGGCGGATCTGGTTGCGGCAAAAGCAGTTTATTGAAAGTTTTAACGGGATTGATGCCGCCGCTTAACGGGTCATTTGACTTATTGGGGCTTGATTTTAACACTTCAAATGCTGTTCAAAAAGAGGCATTGCGTCAAAAAACAGGCATTTTATATCAAAGCGGTGCTTTATTTTCATCCATGACATTAAAAGAGAACATTGCCCTACCGCTCAATCAATACAGTGATTATAATCAAAAAACGATTGATGAACTTGTGGCCTTAAAGCTGGCACTTGTCGGGCTTTCGGGTTATGAAGATTATTATCCCTCCGAAATCAGCGGCGGCATGAAAAAGCGTGCAGGCCTTGCCAGAGCCTTGGCGCTTGATCCTGAAATTGTGTATTTTGATGAGCCTTCCGCCGGTCTTGACCCTGTCAGTTCCGCAAGACTTGATGAATTGATGATTGAGATTAACAAAAACTTAAATACAACACTTGTTGTTGTCACACACGAGTTGCAATCAATTTTTGCCATTGCAAGCAACTCAATTTATCTTGATGCAACAACAAAAACCATCACAGCCTCCGGCAACCCGCATGATATCTTAAAAAATCCGCCGAATGAGCGTGTCAAACAATTTTTATTGAGAGGAAAAGATTAATGAAAAAAGAACCCAACAAAAAACTTATCGGCTTTTTTATGCTTGCATCACTTGTTTTGCTGATTTTTCTTATCGGCAAAAACATTGTGCAAAATTACATGGCAAGCAAGCGCAACCTTGTTGTGATGTATTTTTCGGAATCGATTGCCGGACTGAATATCGGTTCAAACGTTGTGTATGAAGGTGTTCAGGTCGGAAAGGTTGTTAAAATAGAGATTAAAACAGACCCGAAAACACTTGAATTTTCAATTCCCGTATATGTTCGCTTTTCGCAAGACAACGATTTCAGCCACATGAGTTTTTCAAATCATGTCACGCGCCGTGAGTTTTTAGAGCTCTTGATTAAAAAAGGCTTGCGCGCAAGACTTGATACGCAAAACTTTTTGACGGGTCAATTGATGATTGATCTTTTCTGGGATGAAACTTCACCAATCATTTATCACGTCAATGAAGATGATGCCGATGACGATGGTCATAAAATACTTGAAATTCCGACGACATTGTCAGCCTTCGGCAACTTTGCGCGTGATATTCAGGATTTGCCCTTAAAGCAAATTATCAGGCGCTTTGATAATGTGCTTGAAAAGCTTGAAAATGATTTGCCCGGCCTGATTAAAACGTATGAAACGACAGGGACAAAGCTCGGGTCATATCTTGACAAGTCCATACCGCAAACAAACCAAAGCTTAAATCAGCTCAATCAAACCTTGAAAGATGTGTCAAATGCATCTAAATCTATTAAAAATTTGGCGGATTATTTAGAACGTCATCCGGATTCTGTCATTAAAGGTAAAAAAGGTGAATAACATGAAAAAAATTGTACTTTTTTTGATGATTTTAATGCTTGAAGGTTGTTTTTTTGCAACTCCGAACAGCACATTTTATCTGCTTGAAAGCACGAATACCGCAAGCAGCATTTCAAAGAAAAAAATAAACATTGCGGTTTATGACATCACTCTGCCCGATTATTTGCAAAAGCCGCAGATTGTCTTGCAAAAAAGCGATTCGCCCGAGCTTAAGGTTTCAGAGTTTAATCGTTGGGCTTCTGATTTAGAGGCTATGATTCAAAATACATTGATTGAAGATTTGCAAACTATTATGCCTCAGTCAACCATCAAGCCGCTTTTATACGGCTCGAATGCACAGTACATCATCAAAGTCAACATCGAAAAAATGAGCGGATATTTCGGACAAGACGCTGTTTTGAGAGGCGTTTATCAAATTTTGACACCGTCAAACAAAGTGATAAAGCAATCTGATTTTGAATTCAAGACACCGGCCGGCCGCAAATATGCCGATTATGCCAAGGCACAAAGCCGTCTTTTGGCAGATTTAGCCTTAATGATATCAAAAGCAATCTGATAACTGTTACGGTCTGACGATAATTGTATATTCGACAGCGGGAATTTGTTGATTTTCGCTGCTTTCCCACGGGCGGGAATGAAAACCTTTAAGCTTGACGACACCGCTGTTTGTTGCCTGATAGGTAAAAATTCTGTTAGAACCGGCGCCCAAGCGTTTTGTCTGAGGTCTTACGGTTTCGTCTGAAACAAAGGTGATAACCATTTGGCTTTCAGGTTCTGTTTTAAAATGCCAACGATATCCGGTTGTAGTATTTTCGGGCAGTGAAAGCTGAAAGCTTTTTCCCACATTGGTACGAAACGTTTTGCCGTCATCATTGAGGCTTAAAACATCGGGTTTGCAGGCAAAAAGCAACAATATGGTTGCAAGTAACAAAAATTTTTTTTTCAAAACTCTTCTCCTTTACTTAAATATAGCATAATTTTATGCATAAATCAAGCTCAAGCCAAATTTACCGAAATGATAAATTTATGCACAGATTTTCAATAGTTTCCCCAAAGTGCCTACTTTACATTTTGCACTATCATATGTATTTTAACATCATAAAATATAAAACAGATAAGGACAAATAAAATGCGCGATATTGTTCGCTTTCTTTTAAGATGTTTTTTTAAGACCTTTAAGGTTCGTTTTGAAATGCGTTTTGACGTTGATAAACTTCCCAAAAAGGGCGTATATATTTCAAACCACGTATCATGGGTTGATCCGATTGTGCTTTTTGCGTTTTTACCCGGCAATCCGGTTTTTGCATTGCACGGGCAACTCTATCGCAACTATTGGGTACGTTTGTTTTTAAAAACGGCTGATGTTGTCAAACATGACAATATTGACGTACCGGACTTAAAGCATTTGATTTCAACGGTTAATTCCGGCCGCCTTTGCGTCATTTTTCCGGAAGGACGTATGACAACCAACGGTAATATTATGAAGATTTATGAATCAGCGGGGCTTCTTGCCGATAAAACGGATTCGCCCGTCATACCGATTTGGATTAACGGCTTGCAGTATTGCCATTTTTCAAAAACAGGCGGAAAATTACCGCATCGTTATTTTCCGCATGTCAAAATTGTTGTTGACGCACCCCGTCCCTTAAAGCTTAAGGCAGAGCTCAGGCATCAACGTAATCACATTTCAAATGAAATTTACATGATTATGCGTGAGCAAATGTTTGAATCGATTTATGATAAAAAAATGACGGTCTTTACACAATTGATTAAAGCCTCAAAAATTCATGCAAAGAGATGCTTTGGCCTGCGTCGTCCATACGTTTTGGAAGATATTACGCGCAAACCCAAAACTTTTAAGGATATTATGCTTGCATCGTATGTTTTGGGGCGTCATTTTTCTCTCATTTCGGACAAGAAAGAGCCGGTTGCCGTGATGCTTCCGAATTCCGTTGCGGCTATATGCACATTTTTCGGCTTAAATGCCTATGGACAAGTGCCTGTCATGATTAACTTTTCTGCCGGTGCACAGAATGTAATAAGCGGGCTTAAAACCGTTCAGGCAAAAAAAGTGATTACATCAAAAATGTTTATCAAAAAAGCGGGATTAGAACCGCTGGCTGAAGCGATTACAAATGCCGGATTTGAGGTGATTTTTTTAGAAGAAGTCGGACGGTCTGTTTCGATTTTTGCAAAAATTTTGGCCTTATTGCAATACAAAGTCAAATATGTGCCATATAAAGCAACCCCTGACGATGCAGCCGTTATTTTGTTTACCTCAGGCTCGGAAGGTGCACCGAAAGCCGTTGTATTGTCAAATCAAAACGTGATTTCAAACGTATGGCAAATTGCGACTTTTGAAACCTTAAACAAGCGTGATATTGTCTTAAATTCAATGCCGATTTTCCACAGTTTCGGGCTTGTATTAGGCACACTTTATGCTCTTTATCAAGGTGCAAAAGTCTTTTTGTACCCCTCTCCGCTCCATTTTCGCGTCATTTCGGATTTGCTTTATGAATTAAGTGCAACAGTGATGATTGGTACGGATACATTCTTCAGAAGCTATGCCAAAATTTCGCATCCGCTTGATTTCGGGTCATTAAGGCTTGTTTATGCGGGAGCAGAAGGCGTCAAGCTTGATACACGCAATTTATTAAATGAGCGATTGGGCACACGTCTGATGGAAGCCTATGGCACGACGGAATGTTCTCCGGCTGTTGCAGGCAACAACATGGTATTTAATAAATTCGGCACCATCGGCAAACTCTGTCCGGGAATGGAATGTCGTCTTGAAAAAGTAGACGGTATTGAACGCGGCGGTGAGCTTGTGGTCAAGGGGCCGAATGTGATGAAGGGTTATATTTTTGCCGACAATCCGGGGGTTTTGGTACCGCCGCACAACGGTTGGTATCACACAGGTGATGTTGTTGAGATTGATGAAATCGGATTTATCACGATCAAAGACCGTATCAAACGTTTTGCCAAGGTCGGCGGTGAGATGATTTCATTAAAAGCGGTTGAAAATATGATTAACAGCGCTTTTTCCGGTAGAGATGATTTTTGCTGTGGTGTCGTAGCCGTACCGCATGAACAGAAAGGTGAGCAAATTGTTGTTGTAACCAACGAAAAAACGCTTAATACCGAAATGTTGCGTGAATTTATCAAGCAAAACGGCTATCCTGAGCTTTATCTGCCGCGCCAGATAATTTATCGGGATAAAATCCCGATGTCCGCAACCGGAAAGGTTGATAACGTCACCTTGAAAAAGGATGTTTTATCAGAGCTTTCCAAAGCTGCATAAGTCAAAAAAAACAACCCGCAGGCTATGCCGGCGGGTTGCTTTTTTAGAATTGGTACGCGCATGGGGGCTACTTCGCTTCGCTATGTTCACTGCGCTCATCGGCTGGGGCCGATCGGCGCGCTTACGCTCGCATTTTGCTTGTAGTCAAACCCCTTTTCGGGCTTCGCTCCTTTGGCTTGGCAGAATCAAAAAAACCGCCTGAAAGGCGGCCTTCTATTGGTACGCGCACGGGGGCTCGAACCCCGGACCCACTGATTAAGAGTAATTGATATTATGTTTTATTTAGAAAATCATATCTCTTATGAAAATGCATTTATGTGTTTGTTTTTATTATATTATTTTTAAAAATTTTACTTGACAAGTTTTATTAAATTGGATAAAATTTGTTTAAATATGCGGCACCAGTGCGGCACCGGAAAACAATTACTATACGACAGAGGGGCTTATGAACGCTAATCATTTTAAGTTTACCAACACAAATATCAAAAACTTACCGATACCGAAGAAAAGAACCTATTATTATGATACGGTAGAGCCTAAACTGTCGCTGCAAATAACTCCGAACGGGGCAAAAAGTTTCTATATCCGACAAAGAGTTCTCGGGCATGATACTCGCGTTAAACTCGGCGAATCTCCGACTATGACTGTAGAAGAAGCCAGAATTGCCGCCGTTACAAATCGCAAGAAAATGAATGATGGAGAAAACCCTAACGTTACAAAGCGTCAGTATAAACAAGATACTCTATTGCAACAGTTATACGATGATTTTATTACAGACAGAGAAAGATATCTTGCGCAAAAAACAATATTAGATTACAAAAGAATATGGAATTCAAAGCTGTGTAAACTTGGCAGAAAACACCTAAAAGAAATAACCGGCGATATGCTACGCGAATTACATCGGCAAATATCCGTCAAAAACGGCAATTACATAGCAAATCATTTTATTAAGCTTATCAGTACAATGTTCAACTATGCAATCAAAGAAGAACGTTTTGACGGTCGGAACCCTGCATTATCAGTCAAATTAAACAAAGTTGAAGCCCGTGTGCGTTATTTAGAGCATAATGAACTCAAGCGCTTTATGGAAACGGTTTACGCTTATGAAGATGATTTGGTGCGTGACATTGTTTTAATGCTTATCTTTACCGGAGCTCGCAAATCAAATGTTTTTGAAATGAAATGGGAAGACATAGATATGTCTGCTAAGATTTGGAAAATTCCGCAAACAAAAACAGATGAGAATGTAACGATTGCTCTGGCTGAAGAAGCAATGAAGGTTTTATATCAAAGACAATCATCGGCTCAAAGCGATTGGATATTCTATTCTCCGACTTCAAAATCAGGTCATGTGGTAGATATTAAAAAATCGTGGGCAATTATATTGCGCAGGGCAAATATAACAAATTTCCGAATTCACGACCTTAGACATACCTTAGGTACATATCTGATAGCAAACGGGGCTGATGCTTTTATGGTAAAACGAGCCTTAACCCACAAAAGTCTGCAAAGCACGCAAGTTTACGTCAATTTGGGTGTTGAACACCTACGCGATAAATTGAACGATACCATTAACAAAATGATACAAATCAGCAAAAAATAGTTTATTTTGATTGTTGTATTAGTAGTGTAACTACGATTTTAGTAATAAAATTAAACTTGACAAGGTTTATTTTAAATAATAAGATATTAGTATGACTACGAAAAGAAAAACATATTTAAACCAAATGTTGCAACAGATACCTCAAGGAGCTGTTGTTACTTCGGTATGGCTAAAGAGTTTAGGTATATCTAACGATTTGCAACAGTACTATAAAAATAACGAATGGTTGCAATCAATAGGAACCGGAGCGTTTTCAAGATATGGTGATACACCAACCATAAGAGGAGCAGTTTATGCCTTGCAAAAGCAATTAGGTTCGGATGTTCATTTTGGAGCTAAAAGTGCACTTATGCTTCACGGATTTAACCATTTTGTGCAATTAGAGGGCTTTCAATGGTTTCTTTTCAGCAGTAATAAGGTTTTGCAACCAAAATGGTTTGTAGAATATTTTAAAAACAAGAGGTATCAGTGGGTAAAATCTGATTTTCTACCTGCTGAGCTAGGAATAACTGATGTCCACGATGTCTTTTCTGTGCAAGTTTCAACACCGGAACGAGCTATATTAGAAATGCTGTATTTAGCTCCAAATATAATATCTTTGAAAGAAACATTTCAAACACTTGAACTTTTGGTGAATCTTCGTCCGAAACTCATGCAAGAATTATTGGAAAACTGTTCTTCCGTGAAAGTAAAGCGTTTATTCCTTTATATGGCAGAAAAAATAAATCATTCGTGGTTTACTGAAATCCAAGTAGATAAAATAAACATAGGTTCCGGTAAGCGCATCATCACCAAAAACGGAAAATTAGATAAGAAATATAATATCGTTATAGAAGACTTTGGAGAAATCTAATGATTGAACAATATGTAAGTTTGTTGCAACATAATCGCCCTCCACATGAATTATTAGCCCCAAATAAACAAAATATTTCTACAAAGTTTGAACAAGAGTTTCAGGGAATGAGTGATGAAAGCTTCACCATGGAAGATTGCAATAACACTTTTGACACACTTGTTTCCAAAGTAAAATCAGCTTTAACACCCGATGATAAACAATTTTTGATAGATTTCTTTTCATTGGATGAAGCATGGAAAAACACAACTATACCAAATGTAGGTAGACTCTCCGGTGTTAGATGGAAAATAGAAAATTTGATAAGATTGCAACAAAGTAATCCAGAAAAATTTGTAAATCAAATTAACCTCTTAAAACAGGTGTTAGATTTGTAAAGGAGCAGAACCGTGGCAAAGACTTATAACAAAGAAAAGCATTTTGATTTAGATTATTTCAGAGCAAAAGGAATGGCATTTTTTGATACGCTTGATTTTAGCGAAGTAGATAACGAGGAAATCAAAGCCATTATTGAATGTGGTGTGCCGGAAGTTGAGTTTTATCAGTGCACATTTAATGATTTAGATTTAAGCCGAGCGATCTTTAAGGTCAATTTGAAATTTATGCAATGCGAATTTAAGGGTAATACAAGCTTTGAAAAGAGCGTCTTTTGTGGACATACATGTTTTACACGTTCTGTTTTTAACGGCATCACAAACTTTAACAACATCATTTACGAAAAAGAGTTGGACTTTTTCTTTATTCAGACGAAACCTGCAAAAGACGGCTATTTTTATTTTCGTGGAGATGAATTGGAAAATCAGGGAACTTATGAAGATCACAGCATAAGTTTTTCAAGAGCGGTTTTTGAAACGGAAGTCTCATTTTTGGGCAACTGTTTTAATGGCGATACTAATTTTCAAGATGCCGTTTTTAAAAACAAGTTTTGGTTCACGGATGTTTATTTCGGTTACAAAGTCAATATAGATGTTAAGTTTGAATGTGACGGATTTAAGGGAATTGATATGTGTTATCGCATTTTAAGGGATGCTTTAACGCGCACGGGCTATAAGTTACAAAGTCGCGCCATTGAACGTTTGGAAGAAAAGATTTTCAAACAGCAAAGCAAAAATGTGCTGTTTGATGAAGAAGAAAATGTTCCGGATCATCCGTCTGACCTGTTAACGACAGAAGAAGCTGCCAAGTATTTGAAGCTCAAACCAAACACGTTGGAACGCTGGCGCACGCAATATCCCGATCGGTTGCCGTTTGTTAAAATCGGCAGAACGGTTAAATACCGTTTGGAAGACCTGCAGGCTTATGTGTCAGGCAACAGACATAAAGCATAAACTACCACTATCGTCCTAAATATCCTGTATGAGAACCTACCATACATCCTTTAGAAGATTCTCTTTTTGAAAATCTTCGCATGCCGTCGTATGTTAAACCTATACTTACGCTAGAGAATTTGTTGTCTTGAGATAAAACGGCATTCGGAAAATAACGAGAAACAATATTCTGAATTAAAGGGATTTCTGTAGAACCACCAGTCAAAATAACATATTGTATATCATCAGGTTTGATGCCGGCTTGACTAAAGCATTCATCTACTTTCTTAAAAATACGGGCGACATCTAATTCTATAGATTCATTAAGATTTTGTCTTGACACAGGAACAACTGGTTTATCAGAAATAAAATTCAATGGTACGTTTATTTTGCACTGTTCAGTTAATTTTATTTTTGTTTTTTCAACCGTATTTAATAGGGAATACCCTTTTTGCTTTTCAATTAATTCTACAAAACGCTGAAGTTTTTCTTTTTCTTGAGCATTGAATAACATTTTTTTTGCAAAATTAAGTTCTTTATATGTGTACATTGAGTTGATAGAACTCCATTCTGCCATTGTTCTGAATGGTATTGTGGGTAAAGTCATGACTTTATCGTAAGGTGTTTGTCCACCTTGTAGTGTTTGATAACCAAATACCGGCATGAATGCTTTCAAAGACAAATCTTTATCAAAATCATTACCTCCTATACGAATACCGACGCTTGAAAGGATATCATCTGTTCTATCAACTTTTAACATAAGTGGTTGTCCGATTTTAATAATTGAAAAATCGGAAGTACCACCACCAATATCAATAACACAAGCCAAACTTTCTTCGGTAATTTTTGATTCATGAGCAAACGCGGCCGCAATCGGTTCGTATTGAAATTCTATATTTTTAAAGCCGGCTTTTTGTGCTATTTGCCTCAGTTCATTTTCAGCACGCATATCACTGTTCGGATTATTATCTTGAAAATGGACAGGTCTACCTAAGACAACACTGTCAACATTTGCTTCAGCCGCTAGATCAATTTTATTTTTTATGTTTTTCAAAAAGCAACTTAAAAGTTCGGAAAAGGAAATTTTGTTATTATTAAAATATGTACCAGACATCATTAAATCTGTACCTAGCACACGTTTCAAACTACGCATACAACGGCCGTTTTCACCATTCATATACAACTGCATTGCCTGTTTGCCAAAATATATCTTTTTATCTATACCGATAAATAGTGCACTAGGGATTATTACGCTATCACCTTCTAAATGAATAAGTGTAGGTTCGGTTTTACTTGTCGATAGAGCTGCTGCAGTATTTGTTGTTCCAAAGTCAATTCCACATGAAAAAGTCATTAATATCTCCATTATTTGGAGAATAACGTATACAATTTTCGGGATAAATGTCAATAAAAAATTGTTTTCTTATATGAATTAGTTAATCTTCATATTAAGATTGGAGAATTAAATGAACAATTTATCTAGCTTATTTTATTTAATCGTATCGACTGAGGATCACAGACTTCTTGTTAAAGGCGGTATAGGTACATATTTAGGGCTTTTATATCAAGCTTTCCAACAAAACAGGCCAAATGTGCATATGATATGGCTGACTGAATCTCCAACAAATCGTTTTATTTCGGTTAGGGAAGGAAATTGCCGTATACTTTACATACCTAAACCTAATCTAATTCTCAAAATTGAACATGCAGCAGAAAAAATAGTAAAACTAGTTACTTCAAACCCGCACAACAAACTAATTATTGAAGCTCCGGATTGGGAGGGCATATTATCAAATCTATACAGTCATGTACACAATACTAACGTTTTAAAAATAACGAGACTACATAGTATATTGGAATTAACAAAACAATTACATCCAACTTTTTCAGCAGAAGAACAGTTACAAATTCAGAGAGAGCATAAAGAGCTTATATATTCAGATATACTTTCTGCACCTACTAATTACGTATATAATTTTACCAGAAATCTTATAAAAGAAATAGCATCGATTCCTGTATGCATTATACCCAACTTTATTAACAATCATTTTGAAGATACTTCTTTGATATCAAGAAAAAAGGCCTGCGCATTTTATAATCAACACATAAAAAATCACAAAATAAATGAAAAAGATACAAATATATTCGTTATTGGAAGCCTAGAATACAGAAAAGGAACTGATTTGGCTATTAAAATAGCAAAAAAAATTATTTCAAAAAATAAGAATGTTCATTTTTATTTTTTTGGTCATTATGAAATAAATGGAAATTCATTGACATTAAACCAGAAATATTCATTAAAAGCACTTAATGCGATGATTTCAAAACAATATAGTTCCAATATCCATATATGCGGTTATTTTAATTATGGGGATTTGAAATTTATATATAGTGCGTGCGATACCTTTTTGTTTACATATAGGCACGATAACTTTCCAGGGGCACTTATAGAAGCATGTCTAAGCGGAAAAAATATCGTTTATCTTTTTCGTGGAGGCTGTCCTGAGATAATGTGTATGAATGAACAGTATTTAGGTATACCATTCGATGGTCATACAGACACAGAAATCGTAGAAAATGGTGTCTATGCTGTACAAAAAAGTTTGTCAGAACCAAATGTACATATTGCACAAGGTATTAAAGATAAGTATAAACTATCAGATATTTTACAACAAATGGAAAACACCTATGTTTTTAAACAGTAATAATTATGGAAATTTTACAAGTTATAAAGTGAACGATATATCTGAATTTTTGGTATCAGAATATAATATTATACCGTGCGAGATAAAAATTTATAATAATGCAATGGACAATACTGTGTTGGAAATTAATCAACAGTATATTATGAAAATTTACGAAACCAAAACAAGAAAATTTTTACAAAAATCTTTGAAGCTGTTTAATCAATATAAAAAATTTTACTGTATTGAATTGAATCTGAACAAATTTAATGACGCCATAAGTCAGTTTGCATCAAAACCTGTAATATTATATAAAAAAGCCCAAGGGCAGATTTCGGAAAATTTTATTAAAAACTTACAATTGATGCAAGATTTTCATATGTCTGGTTATCAGGGAAAACGCATATTAAATCTAAAAAAAGAAATTCAAAATAGCCAAAAACGTATTCAGCACTACTGGACGTCTAATGTTAAAAACTGCCTTGTTATAGACAACAGATACAAATCTTATTCCATAATATATGATAAATTGAAGCTATTAGAAACCGTTACAATGCCTTATATCGTTAAAAATAGTTGGAATTATGGCATCATTCATGGGGATTGTAATCCTCAAAATATTTTGATTTGCAAAGATAAATATAAATTTTTGGATTTTGATTCTATTCGATATAACTACCAATTGTACGATTTAATTGACCTGCTTTTAAAATATACAGATCAACCAGACATAGTGTTAGAAAAAAAAATATTAAAAAAGCATTATCAAATATTAAATAAAACAGATGACTTCCAAAAAAAATATGATATAATAAACGTGTTGGCTTGTTATAAGGGATTTGAGATGGCTTTATCTACAGAATATTATTGTTATGAAATGCATAAATTTACTGAAATTGTTTTACATAAATTTTTTATAACGACTCTTAATCACCTAATCAGCAATGTAAATTTTCGTTTAAAGGAGATAAATAGTGAGAGAAATAACTAGAACACATAAGGGAATATATGGGTATATTGAAAAAAATAATAAGGTATTACTTATTAGAAAAAAAAGAGGGCCTTATACTGGGATGTATGATTTACCGGGAGGATCTCCAGAAGAAGGAGAAACGGAACTTGAAACATTAAGACGAGAAATTATGGAAGAAACAGGCTGTAAACTTGTCGATTGTACCTCGCGTAAAGAAGAAATTGTACGATTTGAGGACTTTACAGAAGATGATGGAAGGCCAGGCTGTTTAATTCATACCGGTATACTTTTTGATTGTCAAGTACAAGGAGAGCCGAATATAAATATTTCAGATTTAGATTCAAATGGTGCATTATGGATTCTTAAACAAGACTTAACGTCATGCAATGCAACTCCTTTTGTGATAATTAGTGTAAAAGCCCATGGATAAAAAGTACTTTATATCCATTACGGGAACGTCCTGTGTCGGAAAGAGCACACTTTTAAAAGCAATAAGTGTGTCAGATCCAAATATTTTTATTATTCCGCAAGTAACGAGTCGGCCTATTCGATCAGATGACGAGGAAAGATATATTGTTCATGAACAATCACTTCATCCTGATCAGTTGTTTTTGTACAATAAAGAAGTAACTTATGGAATTCGCAAGAAAGATGTTGAAAATTTTATTATCTCAGATAGTCTATATGCTTTTTGTATTAACGGAACTGATGAAATAGAGATGATTTCTCAAATATCTCAATCGTATCCTAAAATTGAATTTAAGAATATTTTATTATCATTCAAAGGAAAGTATGCTGAAGAAGTTCAAGAACTTCCTCGGCAGTTTAAAAAATATTTTGACGAAGAAAATCGTAAGAAGAGGATAACTTTCTATACACAACATATTAAAAACAAGCTTTTAAATCCACGTTTTATACGGGAACATATTGATTTACACCTCACCAGAGAAATGCCCCTTAATATCTGGAGTGAAAAAATTTCAAATACTTTAGGTATAAATTCCAAAAACCTATATCAAGAGTTACAAAATACAATTCTTATGAACGGACAGAAGAAAAAGTATGTAAATCCGATTGTTAAGCAAAGTATTTCAGAAATTATTATAGCTTTGTATAATAATAAGAAACAGATTTAGAAAATGATAGAATATTTTCTTGAGTGACATTTTCTAGTCCATTTGCTTGAGCAAATCTTTTCAATTCATTCTCTGCTTTTTCTAAAGTGGAATTTGCAGAGAGGAGAAGAACATTTTCATTATCAGGTATTTGGTAAGGAACTATTCCATATCCGGTAACAGGGTTAAGAATGAATTTATCAAAAATCTCCGTTAATTGCATCGCTTTATGCCGCATCAGCCTGATAAGAAAAGGATTGCCTTTGGAGAATTTATGCGCATGTGTAACACTATTGACACGGGGGTTTGCTTCTATGATATGCATTTTATCATTAAGCAAAATAAAATCTAAACCCAACCAACCAACATATCCATAATCTGAATGGCAAATATGACAAATTTTCTCACTGATTTCCGTAACATCTTCCTGTTGTGATTTTGTTAACAGGGGTGGATAAATGTTTCCTCTATAAAATACTTCCTCAATTATTTGTTGTGATATCTTTTGAAATTTTATTTTTCCTTGCTTTGTGCAGTAAAAGCTACAATTATAGCTGACCGCATTGGGATAAAATTTTTCAATGATTATTTTGTTTGAGGTATTGTATTGTCCATTTTCTTGCTTTTTTGCAAACAGCTTGGAATTTAAAATTTTATGACACTGATCAAAATCAGAATCAGAATAGCATACGATATTTCCTTTACCGCCCTTTCCTTGACAGGATTTGATAATGAGTGGATATTCATTTTTTTGATTTTCTAGCTTATTAATTTTCCAATTTGGTAATAAATAGTCTGGGTTTATTTTCTGTACAATTTTATAAAAACAAAGCTTATTTTGTATTTTTTTTGTAGCAAAATATGCTTTTGAGAGGTCATTTAAAGTTAGTATATCGCCGCATATATCTGAAATTTGTCCGCCATTTTGAGAAACATGTTTAAGAAAATGCTTTGTGATTTTGTACCACTCCTGTTGATATACACCATTTAAATTTTGGAAAGGTCGTAAATTATTTCTTAATCCTATTTTAGAGGCATATTCTTCAATAAAAATTTGTTCTGTCTTTGTTAATGCATTTTTAAAATCGACAACACAGATGTCAGTTTTGTTTTCTGCCACAAAAAGCCTAAAAGCCCCACCTTTTCCTGTATAGTATATTTTTTTCATTACCATATTTCATGCTATCAATTACAATTCGAAGTCTAATTGAATTTATATAAAAAGGCAATTATTAAATTGCGAAAACAAACATAAAATAAGGGAGCCGTAAAAAGCTCCCTTTACTTATCCAATAATAAAGATTACCAATTGCAATAAGAGTAGCCGTCAAAAACCCAAACCTTGTCATCGTCTTTATATGGACACTCAACCCCTTTGTGCTTTGTGAAATGACATTCAAAGTTAGGCAAAACGAATACATCAACATTACCGTATTTTGCAATCACATCTTTATATTTTGCTTTGTTTTTCTTGGTTTGCATATTAAACTTGCCACCGGAAATAATATAGTCAAAATATCCTGAAACCTTTGCATAGATCTCTTTTCCTTTTGGCCACATACCGTTAGACATAATACATTTCATTTGAATTTTGCCTAAATCTTCTTGGGTAAGTTCTTTTTTGCTTTCACGGGCACTTTGCATTTCTTTGTATATCTCAAAGACATAGCGTACTAAAATTGTTGAAGTTTGCCAATAGGTGTCAAATTCATCGGCAATGTTTTCCCATTTGCCATATTCTAAGTAATCGTCACCAAACATACAGGTTTGTTTCAACAATCCCAGACCAAGATATCCACCATCCGGATAGTCTTTGACTTTTGCGACAACTAAATAATGCATGGTCGTATCCTTTCTTTTTAAATTGAGGTTAAAGCGTTTGGTATCTCGGCACGAAAACAACGTTTTTCTGTGCTTCAATAACCGGCTGTGTCACGATGGTTTCAGATTGCACCACCATTCTTTGCGTGTCGTGTTTTCTTTCACGGCGTCTGGCGTTGCATTCCTTTTTGCGACGGTTGGCCTTTTCTTTTTCCTCGGCGATAAAGTTGATAATATCTTCATCAAAATCGCCTTGCTGAACGCTTTCATAAAAGTCTGACAAGAATTCAAGCTTTTGATGATCGGTTAAGTATTCCAAAGAATAGCGGACAATTCGTTTACCACCCAAGCGAAGTGTGAAAACAGAGTTGCTTTCGCTGTCGATAATCAGCTTGTTCATTCTGTTTGAGAGGTTCCAAGAGTGATTTTTGAAATTGATGATGTTCTCATCCAAAATTTTCAAAATGCGACGTTTGTAACCCTCTAATGAAAGCTGGCTTTCGTCTTTGGTTGTTTCTAATTTTGTTGCGTTATATTTGTTCAAAAAATTTTTCATGGGTTTATTCCTTTTGTTAAAAATCCAAGAGCACCATTGCTCTCTGACTTCACTTTTGCATGAAAAATAAGGGTTTTCCAGAACATCAAAAATAAAAATTTTTTGAGTTTTACCGAGCTTTATCAAGTTTTATTTGCTTGTGTTTTGTTTTACACCATTTTGAAACAAAGTGAGCGAATCGGGTGGCGAATCGCAAAATTTCGATTCGTTTTGAAGATAAATACATGCATCAAAGGATTAAAAAATGAATGATGCAAATATCAAAAGAGAATGTCAAAAGATTGCGAGCGATATCAAAAAGCTGCATGATAGATTGATGGATATTTATTTTTCCATTGAAAATGAAGAAGAAAAGAAAAAATATCAGCACCTTTTGGGTGCTGCAGGTAGGCTTTATAAAGCACTTGCTATTTTAAGGGATTAAAACATAGCCCCATATCGTTTCAAAATACCGATATATCGTGGTTCATATCGGTGTGCAAGGTATAATGCAGATACACCGTTTTTGCCCATATGTGCGACATCACAGCCGTTTTTAAGCAATGTTTTCACAATAGGAAAACCGATTGAATAAGGAAAGATTTGTATCGCTCTCATGAGACAAGTATAATTCTCATCATCTGTTATATCAATATCAGCACCTGCTTGAATTAAGTATTGTATCATCTCAACATTCGCACTTCTCACAGCATATTCCAAAGGGCTGGTGTTAAAAGCATCTTTGCCGTTAATTGTTGCACCCTGTTTCAACAGTTGTTCAACAGTGTAAAGATCGTTTTGAATCACGGCTTCAATCAGTTGTCTAAGTAAATAATTGTGCTTCTTTGCGGCTTTTAATTCTTTAACCTTGTACTTCATTATTTCTCCTCATATAAAATTGGTTTACAAAGATATTTATTCGTTTTTGTGAGGAGAATTTGAAATAAATACTTATGAAGTTTAAAAAATTTCACTATTTCTCTTTTTTTTCTAACAAAATGCTGTCAGTGGTTGTCATTGACAGCATTTTTTACCCGGCAATAAATCAGAAACAATCACTGAGGGTGAGATCTGGATCAATAGATTTTCGCCAATTAAATAAATCAGCCCGATTTATTTCTTTTTCACTAAAGCGGAATTTTTCTTTTTCTATTTCTAATTATAGAATCTTCTATTTTAATTTGAAATTAAAAACCGGGTTATTATTTCAATAAATACTATTATATAATAACTCTTTTTAATTTCTATTATATATTATATTTTAGGAATAAAAAATGCCCTTCTAACCCTTGATACATAAGACTTTGAGAAAACAGAGGCGACATTATTTGATTTCACTTGTGGTATTATTTGATTTCGCATACGGCATTATGTAATTTCACCCCGACATTATTTGATTTCAGTTTAACCATTTTCGGCATTATTTGATTTCGGAATCAAAATTCCGGCATTATTTGATTCCGCTCAATGTGTTAAAATGAAAAATCACCTTTTTTTCAAAATAAATATTTTTGTTAATTGAAAAAGAGGAATAATAAAATGACTAAAAAAAGTGAAATTACCGTGGCAGAACGCCAAATTTTAGATTTAATTAAATTCAGAAGCAATGGAAAACACCGATTTTTCGGCAATAACGAATATATCGCAGATTGCATCGGCATCCAAAAAACTTCAGCCAAGAACATGGTCAACAAACTCGTGAGATTGGGCTATTTGGCGAGATTAATGGAAGGCAAAAAACGCTATCTTGCATATACCGGCAAGGAATATGAACCGATTGTCGGCGATTTGCAAAACTATGATAAGGCTTATTTGAAAAAGGAAGTTGCGCATTATAAAACCGAATTTAAGGACGCCGAGCAAGAAATTGAATTGATGAATATTAAAATAGACCAGCTCAAAGATAAGATTGAAGCGCAAAAAATAACAATCCGTGATAATATGCACGCGATCGTGGTATTAAAGAACATTTTAGCACAAATGGGCATTGATGAAGAAAAACTGACGGCAATGTTCCCAGCCGTTTATAAAGAAATCTACGGCGATAATTAAAACCCGCTAAAAGATTATTTGAAAAGATAAATACTTGTGACAGTATGTCTTTGATAATAATTTTTACACCCCTCCGACAGAGTGATTTGCTGGAGGGGATTTTTTGTTAGTTTGTATGCAAAACAATTATTATATCAATTTTTATTATAGGTAAAAAGAATGATAATAATACAAGATTCTTATTGATAAATTCAGATAATTTTATATTATCAAGTAAAATATAGCAGATATATCAGAAGGAGCAAAAGTTGGGGTGGTTTTTATTCATAGTTGTGCTAGTCATTATTCTGATGCATAAAACACCCCAGAATAAGACTATCTCAAACGGTGTTAACTTAAAGAGTTCCTATCATACGATAACACATAGTCAATATGCTGACAGGAAAAATAATGAACCTAAGCTAAAATCATATTCCAAAGGTGATAGTGTAATTTTGTTTGGTTACAATATAACAAATTCAATATTTTATACTTGTAATCACAAATCTAATGCACCTTTTGCAATAGATACTAAATCAAATCCGAATTTTAATAGTTTTCCAGCAAAAAGATTAGGGTACTGGCCAAATTATAACCAGATAAGCAGAGAACAGCAAGGTTATTTCATAAAATGGTTAGCGAATGGAAAGCCTTATATCGAAGAACTGGGATACGCTTATATATACTATTACGGATTAGAATATAGAGCATTAATTGAGAAAAAAGACTTAAAAGAGGTCTTATTTGAAGTAATTGAACTTGTAAATAAATTCAGTGAATTAAGATACGGATATGATTTAATAGTATATTTAACACTATCAATAAAGGATTTTTCTCCTCATGAAGCTAGCTATATACTAACATTTTTTAAAAGTCATGAACAAGTGTATATGTTTAATAAAGCTTATAATTCTATCATTAGCAATTTATCACCAACATTTCAGATTAAATTTTATCCCTGCAATTTTTTAAATGATGATGAATATTACAATCTGAGTAATAGAAAAAGTGAGTTACTATCGTATTATTTCAATAAAGCAACAGAAAAGCTCGATAAAACAGAACTATATACTACAAAATCTCAAACATACAGCTATCATTTAGCGATGATGTATTATTATACTGATTTTTCTTCAACTATTCGATTTACTAATGTTAGCTACGAAGCAATTATTCCTTCTTCAAAAACTCGACGTATTTGGAATCGCGGTTATGAGGCAATTAAAATTATTCAGCCTATCAAAAAATTTGATAGTTCTTCGGATCCATTAACCGAGATAGAAAAACTAACCTACTTACCACAGGAATTAAGAAAAGATATTAACTATTCAATTAATGATTTTGATTTTTGTGAAAAATCTATTTCAGATATTGAAACAATTG
>CADAAN010000005.1 GCA_902785935.1 uncultured Pseudomonadota bacterium | reverse complement strand
AAAAGAGCTGTTTGACCGCGCCAAAGCGCGCATGGATCAAAATATCCGGACGGATATCTCAAGTCCTGAAGAATTTAAGGCCTATTTTTCAAATTCAAACGAGTGGATTGAAGACGGAAAGGTTGGCAAAGTTGCCTTTGTGAAAGGCAAATGGAGCGGCGATGAAAAAACGGAAGAACTCTTAAAAGAGCTCAAGATTGCCATTCGCTGCCTGCCTTTAGAGCAATCAGGTACAAAGGGCAAATGCTTATTGACAGGCAAAGATGCCTCGATGGATGTAATTTATGCCAGAAGTTATTAAGGTATTTTGTAAAAAAAGCAACCCGCCGGCATAGCCGGCAGGTTGCTTTTTATCAGTCTTCATCATTTAAAGATTAATTTTCAAAAATCTGATTATTTTTCAGCACAAAAAACTGCGCATCATTTTTCAAAACACCAAATGAATCTTTATCCGTTGATGTCATAAAAGCTTGCAATTTCAAATCGCAAATTTTGTGCAAAAGCGCATCTTTTTTGATATCATCAAGGTGAGTTGTAACTTCATCAAGAAGCAAAACCGGGGCAAAACCTTTGTCAAGCATCTGACACTTCGTTTGGCTTAAAATAATGCTGACAAGCAATGATTTTTGCTCACCTGTCGAACAAAGCTCCGCCGGCATATTTTTCTTTTTGAAATAAACCTTAAAATCCGTGCGATTGACGCCCTCGGCCGCTTCATTTTCCAATATCAGATGCCGGCTGTGATAAAGGCTTTCTTTATAATAATCTTCAACATCAATCGCCGGCTTTTGGTCAAGCATTTGCTCGATTTTTCCATCAAGTTCAAGCCTTAAATTCGGAAAAACATCGTCCGGCTCTTTTTCAATAAAAGTATTAAGCCGAGCAATAATCTCTCGCCTTGCCGCCGCAATGGATACGCCTGTCGATGCCATCTGATCTTCAAGGCTTAAAAGCCATAAATTGTCCTTGACCCCGCTTTTAATCAGTTTGAGCCATTCTTTATAAAGATGTTCAAACAAGGCCGTACGCTTGGCATGTTCTATATCAAAACTATAAACGATGCGATCCAAAAAACTGCGCCTCGGCTGAGGTCCGCCCAAAAAAATCCTGTCCATCTGCGGAGTTACCCAAACAGCTGACATATACTTGCCAAGTTCCGCCTGCGTAGAGGCTTTTTGTCCGTCGATTTGCACAATCCGTCGGTCAAACGTGCGCAAGTCGTTTTCATATTCTTTTTGTGCTTTTTGAACCGCTGTTGAAAGCGTAAATTCTTCACCGTTTTTCACAACATCTGCCGAAACTGCCCAAGAATAACTTTTATCCGCTTTGGCATAGCTTTCTTCGACCAAAGCCGGTGTTAGTCGTTTGATATCTGCCATTTTGGCAGATCTTAACCCCCTGCCAGGTGTTAAAAAAGAGATTGCCTCTAAAATATTGGTTTTGCCGCTACCATTCTCACCTGTGATAATCACAGGACAAATTTCAGGCTCAAATCGCAAATAAGCATAGTTTCTAAAGTCGGTTAAAGTCAGGCGTTTAACACCTGACTTTTCCTTGACAACTTCCGAAATTTGATACAAAGCGGCCATCATGATTGACCTGCGTTAAACACGCATCGGCATCAAAACATAAATGGCAGACGAATCGGCCGTATCTCTGATAATTGACGGCGATGTTCCGTCTGAAAATGTAAGTTGAACATTATCACCCTTAATCACAGATAAAATATCAAGCAAATATCTGAAATTATAGCCGACTTCAAGTGAATCCGCATCATATGTCGATTCAAGCTCTTCCAAAGCAGAGCCTAAATCCGGACTTGATGTTGTGATAACAACATGATTTTTTGATGTAATCAATTTAATGGCGCGTGTACGTTCTGCCACAACAGAAACACGGTCAACTGCCGTTGAAAGTTCTTTGGCCGAAAGTTCTAAAACCTTGTCGTTGCCTGTCGGAATAACGCGTTCATAATCAGGGTATGTTCCGTCGATTAATTTTGAAGTCAACGTGATATCTTTCAAGCTGAAACGAATCTTATTTTCAGACAAAGAAAGTGCCACATTTTCACTGTCTGAATCGTCAAGAAGCTTTCTGATTTCAGCAACCGTCTTTCTCGGAATAATCACACCGCTGACTTTTTCAGCCCCTGTGGGCAAAGGTGATTCAACACAGGCCAAACGATGCCCGTCCGTCGCAACCGTGCGCAAAACCTTTGTTTCACCTTCTGTTTTGGCGTGAATATAAAGACCGTTCAAATAATATCTTGTCTCTTCGGTAGAAGCTGCAAATTGCGTACGATCAATCACGTCTTTCAAATCTTCTCTTAAAATATTGAAGTTGACGGGCAATTCATCACCCGAAATCACCGGAAAATCTTCAACCGCGATTGTCGGCAGTGAAAATTTTGAACGTCCGGAAGATATCGAAAGCTGACCTTTTTCATCCGGAAAAACAAGCTCAACTTCCGAGCCGTCGCTTAATTTGCGGACAATGTCATAAAGCATATGTGCCGGTGCCGTTGTTGCCCCTTTTTCGGCAATTTTGGCATCTGTCATTTCGGTAATTTCTGTATCCATATCGGTTGCCTTAAAGCTGATGGCATCGGCAAGTGCCTCTAAACGCACATTTGATAGCACAGGGATGGTATTGCGCTTTTCAACAATACTTTGGACATGGCTGAGTGTTTTAAGCAAAGTAGCTCTTTCGATTGTAAACTTCATTTTTCACGACCTTAAAAAATATTAAACTAAGTATTTAGATAGCACATTTTATACTTTTCTTAAATCAAAAAAAAGAGTCTTTCACAGGTTTTTAAACGGTTCAAATTTATTTTGGACAACATGAGATTAAGGCAGATAATTGCGCGGATTAACAGCCTTTTTACCTGCACGTACCTCAAAATGCAATTGCGGTGTGTTGACACCTCCTGTTTTACCGACTGTCGCAATTTTTTCACCTTTAACGACACTTTGACCCTTTTTGACCAATATCTTGTCATTATGGGCATAAGCGGTAATATATCCGTCCGAATGTTTAATTAAAATCAGGTTGCCAAACCCTTTTAATCCGTTACCGGCATAAGCAACAACTCCTTTATCACCTGCTTTAACCGATGTACCGAGCGGTGCTGAAATGTTGATACCGTCATTTTTACGGCCCTTTCCTGTTGTACCGAAAGACGAAATCACTTTGCCCGATACCGGCCAGGCAAATTTAGCCGCACGCTTGGCAGAAACATATGAACTGCCGGCAGATGAGGTTTTTGTTGTTGATTTTGAGGCTGTTTTTGTTTTGGCTGTTGAAGTCTGTGTTATTAAAGAAGTCTCTGCTTTACCCGACAATGCAATTTTTTGACCGACATTTAAGGCATATGGTGGCTTTATATTATTTTTTTGAGCCAAATCCTGATATGTCGTGCCGTATTTTCGGGCAATTGAAGCAAGTGTATCCCCTCTTTTGACGGTATAATATTTGCTTGAACTTGTCTTTAAAACCTGCCCGACATAAAGCTGATCGGGGCTGTCAATACCATTAAGCTCAATCAGCTCTGAAATCGACATATCATAACGCTTTGCAATACTGTAGAGTGTATCACCTTTTTGAACCTTAATCGTTTCAGGCGAATATCCGAAAAGACGATGATAAAAAGCACCCCAATCCGCGCCACCGCTACCGGCGGCACAGCCTGTTAAAAGCATACAAGATATCCATACAAAAGCACTTTTTTTGAGCATATTTTTAACTTTCAAACTTACAATTAACAAAAAAAGTCTAAATATTTATTAAAAATATGCACAAAATATCCGCTTTGATTTTAAGTGAAGGAAAAATGATTTTTTCTTATCACTTTACCGATAGCGAATCGAAAAGGTATTTGTCGAACCTGCGACAAAATTGGAATTGATGTCAGGCAATTTGTTAATTTTTACATATCAATTAAAAAAAATCCGCCTCAAATGAAGCGGACTTTTTTTATATTCAATCAATTATTTCAAACGATCAATTTCAGCCTGAATACCGGCTTCATCAATCACTTGAATTTGAGAACCATTCAAAACAAGTGTCGGGACACCGCGGATTTGCAATTTTTCTGACAATTTTGCAACTTCCGAAATTGTGTTCAAGACTTTGTCTGAATTGACGGCTTCTTTGAATTTCTTCATATCAAGACCGGCTTTCTCAGCCATAGCGTTGATTGTTTCTTCCGTCAATTTGGAATCTGCACTAAGCATAACTTTGTACATATCCATAAATTTACCTTGTTCATTTGCAGCCAAAGCAGCTTGAGCGGCATATTTTGAAATCGGTGCAACGAATGTAATCGGCTTAAAGACAACTTTGATGTCTTTATTTTTCTTGACGATTTCTTCAACAGCAGGAGCTAATCTCTTGCAATAGCCGCATGAAAAATCAAAGAATTCAACCAAAACAATCTTTGCATCTTTCGGACCGACAAACGGCGAATTTGCATTATTGTTGAGTTCTTCAATGTTTTCTTTGAACAAGCGAGAAGCTTCTTGCAATTGAGCTTCACGCTGAACTTGTTCATATCTTTGCAAAGCATTGACGACAATTTCCGGATTGTTTTCAAGCAGTGTACGAACATCATCAACGTTCAATGCAACCGGTGCAGATTTGAGCATCGGTTTTTGATATTGATGATTGCAGCAGCAACATAAAAACACACAAAGTGCCGTCGCAACTGAAACGACAAGTGCGACAATGGAAATATATAATGAATTTTTCATGTTTTTCCTTTCCTAAAATGACTAAATTCAAAAACAAATTTAATCTATACTCTTTTTTCATAATTAGCAAGTTAAAATGGAAAAATAATAACAATTAAAACGAGGAAAAAATGTTTCATATCAAAATGCCGATTTTTTCACACACAAATGAATTAGAGCAAAAGATTGATGAACTGCACGATAAAATCATCGAAATATCAATGGTCTTCAAAAAAGCCGTGCATTTATTCTTAAAAGAACAACGAAGCCAAAATTATCGCAAACTCAGTAAAGAAATCAAAACAATCGAGCATGAGGCCGATGTTTTACGACGTGATATCGAAAATCGTCTTTATGCGCAAAATCTCATTCCCGATTTCAGGGGCGATGTTTTAGAGCTTGTTGAAAATCTTGATAAAGTCATCAACGAATTTGATGAAGTGGCTCATGGTTTTTACCTTGAGCGTCCCATTATCCCTGAAACATATCATGAACAGCTTCTAGAACTTGTTAATGAGGTTTGTCAATGTGCTGAAAATTTAGCCTTTGCTTCACGTGCATTTTTCAAAGATTTTTCATCCGTACGCAATTATTCCAAGAAAGTCTATTTGCTTGAGCATGAGAGTGACAAAACGACTGCAAAATTGGTTGATGAAATTTTTTCTTCCGACATAGAGCTTGCACATAAATTGCAGCTCAAAACTTTTTTGAGCGAAGTCGCGGATATTGCGGATTTGGCTGAAAATTGCATCGATCAGCTTTTGATTTATGTCATCAAAAGGGATATATAAAAAATGAGTCCGATATACCTGTTTTTTCTATCAAGCGGTTTGTTTTTAG
Source organism: uncultured Pseudomonadota bacterium (assembly GCA_902785935.1). GTDB lineage: Bacteria > Pseudomonadota > Alphaproteobacteria > RF32 > CAG-239 > UBA1254. The sequence goes on along the minus strand of CADAAN010000005.1, from coordinate 54,826 downwards.
GCTGGTCTTTAGGCGCCAATGATGTGTCAAACATTTTCGGAGCGGCCGTCGGTTCAAAAATGCTTAAATTTAAAACAGCCGCAGTCATTGCAAGTATTTTTATTATATTAGGTGCCGTTTTTGGCGGTGCCGCGACAACCGAAACTTTAACAAAATTAGGCGAAGTCAATGCCGTTGCCGGTGCATTTATGGTGGCGTTATCTGCAGGTTTAAGCGTTTATTTTATGGCAAGAACGGGCTTGACGACTTCAACATCACAAGCAATAGTCGGTAGTATTATCGCTTGGAATATATATGTAGGCCATCAGACTGATTTTTCTGTTTTAACAAGCATTATGACAGGATGGGTACTTTGTCCGATTTTGGCGGCTTTTCTTGCCGTTGTGCTCTATTTTGTACTCAAAAAAGCTTTTCATCTCATGCATCTTCATGTCTTAAAACAATATCAGCTTATCAAAACAGGTTTTGTATTTGCCGGTGCATTTTGTACCTATGCACTCGGGGCAAACAATATTGCAAATGTTATGGGTGTATTTGTAAAGACAGCTCCCTTTGAAGTTCTCAGAATCAATGCGTTAACGTTTTCACCCGAACAAGTCTTATTCTTTTTAGGTGCAATTGCTATTTCCGTCGGTATTTTTACCTATTCTCAAAAAGTCATGGCAACCGTCGGTAAAAGTGTGATGAAGATGTCCCCGTTTATTGCATTTATTGTCGTTTTATCTGAGGCATTGGTACTGTTTTTGTTTTCATCTCAAGGATTGCGAAATACTTTAATGACAGCCGGTATCCCTGCTTTGCCTCTTGTTCCTGTTTCAAGCACGCAGGCCGTTATCGGCGCAATTTTAGGTATTGGTTTGCTTAAAGGAGGTAAAGGTATTAATTGGTCAATTACATTTCGTATTGTTGCCGGCTGGCTGACAACACCTTTGACGGCCATGCTGATTTGCTTTATTTCGCTTTTCTTTTTGGAAAATGTTTTTCAATTGCCGGTATATTTCAGACAATAAAAAATATTTTTGTTTGACATTTGTTATTTACTATGCGATAATAGCCATCGGATGGAAAAAGTGATTTTTCTATCAAGTACCCTGATAGGGTGCGGGGCTTGTGAAAGCCTTTGTAATGGACAGTGATAGATACACTGTAACTTTATAGTGTTTTTTTATTTTTAAACACGAATATCCCCGAAAAATGCTCGGGGAGCTGGCGACGAATGTACAAGGTTTACCTAAAGGTCACCAGAGTCATTTTCCATTACATGATTTTCACACTCCCCGTCGCTCTATAAGGTGCGACTTTTTTTAATGACGTAAAAAATAAGGAGAAAAAATATGAAAAATAAAATTCTTGTATTTACATTTTTTATCGGAATGTTTTCATCCACACAAACAAATGCACTTGTTGCAGAGGGTGGTACGTGCGGTACAAATTGCAGTTGGAAAATTGGTAATGATTACACTTTAATCATCGAGCCGACAAACGGAGATACAGCCGTAATGGATGATTATGAGCATCAAGATGATGTACCATGGAAATCTTATGTGCCTGATATAACTAACATTTATGTTGCAGAAGGCATCCAAAATATTGGAAATTATGCTTTTGGCCACTGTGCTCATGGAGATTGTTTTGAATCTTATGATTTAGAGTACGTATCTTTACCAAATTCCTTAAATTCAATAGGAAAATATTCGTTTGCAGGACTTAAATCAGATGCATTGGTTGTTCCGGATTCGGTTACGGAAGTAAAAAATGGAGCATTTGATTATATATCTATAGAAGCTATGTTTATTCCAGAAGGTTCTTCTTGGATGAACGATGGAAGAATATTAAATCCCAAGAAAGGAACAACCAATCTGGAATGGTATACAAAAGAAGATGGTGGAATTTATTTTTGCGGTTCACAAGAAATGTATTATTTTTATTTTGATGACATGTTTTATGATGATGGACGTTGGTTTAGTTCATTATACGAAGCTCAAATGGCATTTTTGCAAGAAGAAGGCTTGTGTGACGAAGATGAATGTCCTGCTCTTATAGAAGCAAGCTCTGATGGGAAAATTTTAGAATACGGAGGGGAAAAATATGCTTCTCTTGAAGATCTTGTAAAAGGAAATGCGCTACCATCAAAGCAAGAAATCATAAAACCTGATGGAAGTGTTACAATTTTAGATGCTGATAATAATATTATTGGTTTTAGGAATAAAAAAATTTACACCATTGATGAGGCCAATCAGGTCGCAGGTAAAGTTAATTCTTTTAAAATAAAGTATCGCTAAGATATATAAAACAATAAAAAGCGTTGCGATGAGCTGCGCTTTTTTGTTGATTCGTAGATTAAAATCGATTATACCTCTTTCTATGGAAAAAAATATTGAGGCATATCTTGGCAAAACTTTATCTTCCGTGCCGTTGAGCTATAACGCATTTTTGCTTGCAGACCTGATTAAAACAAGCAAAAACGATATTTTGTTTATAGCAAGCAATGGTCAGGAAATGCAAGAGATTGAAAATGTTTTGGCTTTTTTATCGCCGCAAACAAAAGTTTTGACACTGCCGGCGTGGGATACCGTGCCTTATGACAGAGTTTCGCCAAATGCCAATATTATTTCAAAACGAATCGAAACACTTTCTGAACTTGCGTTTTTTCCGACCTCTGAAAAAGCGCGTGTCATTGTGGCAAGCGTCGGTTCTGTATTACAAAAATTGCCGCCAAAAAAGATTTTCTTAAACTCTAAAAAGACCATCAAAGTCGGCTCTAAATTTGACTATAATGACTTTATCCATTATGCAAGCATTAACGGGTATTCAAAGGTTGAACAGGTGATGGAACCTTCAGAATATGCTATTCGCGGTGATATTATTGACATCTTTCCGTCTTCTTTTAATACGCCGTTGCGGCTTGATTTATTTGATGATTTGATTGAAAAAATCCGCACTTTTGATGTGATGACACAACGCACGACAGGTACACTTGAAAGTTTTGATTTTGATGCCGGCGGTGAGGTGATTTTGGATGAAAAAGCGATTAAAAATTTCAGAAGTGCATATATTGAAAATTTTGGCGCTTCAGCCTTAAAAGATGAACTCTATGAAAGTATCTCAAATGGCGTCAAATATATCGGTTATGAAAACTGGTTGCCTTTGTTTTATGATGAAAAACTTCCTGATATTTTTGATTATATTCCGTCTGCTTATGTGATTTTAAGCCAAAATATTGAAGCTTCGATTGACGCTAAAGAAGAAAGTATTATTGATTATTATACGGCTCGTCTTGAGGCCTTAAATATCAAAAAAACCTCAGATGATCTTATATATCGTCCGATTAAGCCGGAATTGCTCTATATGACAAAGGCAGAGTTTTTGCAAAATGTGTCTTCTAAAAATGCAATATTTTTAAGTGACTTAAGCATGCCCGCAAAAACGGACCTTGTTGATATGAAAATTTTGCCGGCGCGTGATTTTGCGCATGCTAAAAATGTTTCTGTTGCACAGGTGTTTGAAGATTTAGGCGATTATTTGGCTTCTCAAGCAAAATTAAAACGAATAGTGTGTTTTTCAAGTGCCGGAGAACGCGAAAAATTTATCTCTATGGCGGCAGAATACGGCATTAACAATATAGCCTCAGCCGATACATACACCAATGCACTTGAAATTGCAAAATTGAAAAAGACGGCACTTGTTTTGCTTGATATCAATCACGGTTTTAAGACAAATGAGCTTTGCGTTGTGGCTCAAAGCGATATTTTCGGTGTGCGGCAGAACAGGCGTGCGCGCAAAGTTAAAGCAGAGGATTTTATTTCGGATGTATCAAGTTTAAGCTCAGGTGAACTCGTGGTACATATCGAGCATGGTTTAGGGCGCTTTGTCGGGCTTGAAAATATTACGGTCAACGGTGCGGCGCATGATTGCCTTAAAATTTTGTACGCAGGTGATGACAAGCTTTTTGTTCCCGTTGAAAATATTGAACTGATTTCAAGATATGGTTCGGATGATGAAAATATCACCCTTGATACGCTCGGCTCAACGGCTTGGGAGGCCAAAAAGGGCAAAGTCAAGGAAAAAATTAAAGAAATCGCCGCAAGCCTGATTAAAATTGCGGCAGAACGCGAGCTGAAAACGGCAGATTGCTTTATGCCGCCGCAAGGGGCTTATGATGATTTTTGCGCTCGCTTTGAATATCATGAAACCGAAGACCAACAAAAGGCAATCAGCGATGTCTTGGCGGACTTGAATACAGGCCGACCGATGGATAGGCTTATTTGCGGTGATGTCGGCTTTGGAAAGACGGAAGTTGCGCTTCGTGCGGCTTTTGTTGTTGCAATGAGCGGAGCTCAGGTGGCACTGATTGTTCCGACGACACTTTTGGCGCGTCAACATTATCTTAATTTTAAAGAAAGACTTGCGTCTTTTCCCGTGAAAGTGAGGATGCTCTCAAGGCTCACTCCGAAAAAAGAAGCCAAAGAAACGATTGATGGCTTAAAATCAGGTTCGGTTGAAATCGTGATTGCAACTCATGCCATCTTGTCAGAAAATATCGAATTTTGTAATTTGGGGCTGTTGATTATTGATGAAGAACAGCATTTTGGGGTTAAACATAAAGAAAAACTTAAAAAGCTCAAAACGGACGTGCATGTATTGACCTTGAGTGCAACACCTATCCCGAGGACATTGCAACTTTCGTTGACAGGAGTTAAAAATTTAAGCATCATCGCAACTCCGCCGGTTGATCGTATGGCGGCTCGTACATTTGTGATGCCCTTTGATAAAGTGATGATTAAAGAGGCGATTTTGCGTGAAAAGAATCGCGGCGGGCAGACGTTTTTTGTTTGTCCGAGGGTGTCGGATATTGCAGAGCTTGAAAAAACGTTAAACGAGATGTCTTCGGATATCAAAGTTGCCGTTGCACATGGGCAGATGAATGTCAGAGATCTTGAAGATGTGATGAGTAATTTTGCGCTTAAAAAATATGATGTTTTGCTTTCAACAACGATTATTGAATCGGGTATTGATATGCCAAGCGTCAATACGATGATTATTTATCGTGCCGATATGTTCGGGCTTGCGCAACTTTATCAATTAAGGGGGCGTATCGGCAGATCAAAGGTGAGGGGATATTGCTATTTTACGGTGCCCGAAAAAAAGAAATTAAAACCCGTTGCCTTAAAAAGGCTTGAAATTTTGTCGGCCTTAGATACGTTGGGCGCCGGCTTTTCGCTTGCTTCGCACGATATGGATATCAGGGGGTCTGGCAATGTTTTGGGTACCGAACAGTCCGGCCACATCAAAGATGTCGGCATCAGCCTTTATCATCATATGCTTTCTGAAGAAATTGCACGTCAAAAAGCCTTAAATGCAGGACAAACAGATAAAAAGCCGGACGATGATTATAATGTCCAGTTAATGACGGGCATTCCGATTATGATACCGGAAAGTTATGTCAAAGATTTAGGTGTGAGGTTAGGGCTTTATAAGCGAATCGGCGCAATAAAAACAAATGAAGAACTTTTGGATATGAAAGCCGAACTTGTGGACAGATTTGGTAAAATTCCGAGCGAGGTTGATAATTTGCTTGCAACAATTGAAATCAAGCAACTTTGCAAACAAGCCGGTATTTCAAAGATTGAGGCCGGAGCTAAGGGGATTTTGATTGCATTTCGCAACAATGTGTATAATGCGGTCGGGTCACTGATGGATTTGGTTAATCGTTCATTCGGTGTTGTTAAAATCAGGCCGGATCAAAAACTTTTAATTGAAGGCGATTTGACAAATTATAAAAAACGTCTTGAAATTATCAAAAAATATGTTACACTTTTAGCAAGTTTTTTGAAAAAAGGAAAACAATATGGATAAAAATAAAATAATGTTTTACCGCTCAACAAAAGAAATTGAAGACAACGGTGAACAAATCTTAAAAGATTGGGTCAGGAAAGGTGATGGTGAACATATCTTTTCAGCCATGCATAAAGAAACCGGATTGCATATGTTTGTTGATGAAAAAACGGGTGATATTTATGCGCCGAATTATGCCGATTGGTCAGCTCATATGCAAAATGATGAACACTTGAATTTGATTGAGGTTTCGCAGTATTCTGAAAAATTAAAGCAAGAATTCGGGTATTGGTTTCGAAAAGAAAAGAAGATGAACGCATTATGGAAGAATATGCAAAACAGGATGCAAAAGAAATGAAACAGGAAATAGATGCCATGAATGCGTTTGAACCTTATGTATGGGAAAATATGATGAGAAAAATTAAAAGCTAGTTTCTTGTCTTAAAAAGCCTATCAATAAAAATAAAACCTTGATAAAAAATCAGGGTTTTGTTTTTTTTTGCTTAGCATTGCTTCAAAATTAATTTTACGGGTGTAGCTTCTTGCCTCAAACAGCAACCTGAGCTTTGATGGCATCATAGCTTTCATAACCGACAAGCTCAAAATCTTCAAAGCGAAAATCGTTGATGTCTTTGACTTCAGGGTTGATTTTCATTTGTGGCAATTTAAGCGGGGTGCGCGAAAGCTGCAACCTGACCTGATCAAAATGGTTGTGGTAAATATGCGTATCGCCCAATGTATGCACAAATTCACCGGGTTGAAGCGAGCAAACCTGTGCAATCATCATCGTTAGCAAAGCATATGAGGCTATATTAAACGGCACACCCAAAAACATATCGCAGGAACGTTGATAAAGCATGCACGACAATTTGCCGTTTGCAACGTAAAATTGAAACATCATATGACAGGGTGGCAACTTCATTTGCCCGATTTGTGACGGATTCCAAGCCGTGACAATCAAGCGGCGGTCGTTTGGTGTTTTTTTTATCCGCTCAATCACATCTGAAAGCTGATCAATGCCTTCGTTGTTGAAGTTACGCCATTGTGCACCATAAACAGGGCCTAAGTCACCGTTTTCATCTGCCCATTCATTCCAAATTCTGACCCCGTGGTCTTGTAAATATTTGACGTTTGTGTCACCTTTAATAAACCACAACAGCTCATAAATGATGCTTTTAAGGTGTACTTTTTTTGTTGTGACAAGCGGAAAACCTTCGCTTAAATCAAAACGCATTTGCCTGCCGAAAACAGAGCGCGTCCCAACGCCTGTCCTGTCCATTTTATCAACGCCGTTTTCCATAATATCTTTTAACAAATCAAGGTATTGCTTCATTCTTTTATCCTTTGTTTTCAATGGCTTCAATAATGTGTTTAAGCGCATTTTGAGGTGTAAATTCGCCTTTTTTAACATAAACACGAGTTAAAATATTATCTTCAAGATAATCCTGTGAAATCTGTTTGTATTTTGCCCCAATCGCTTCAATGCAGGGCGTAATATCAACCCTTTTGCCTTCAAGCGTATTATCCAAATCTCCCATGTACATACAGTCAATCACGATATCCGGCATCAGAGAAATATCAGATGTCATAAAAGCTTTATAAACACTGGCACCGCCTGAGATATAAAGCGTGTCTTCAATATTCTTAAAATCGTTGATATCCGTTATGATAAAGTGATTTTTTTTATCAGAAACTTCATATTCTGCATTAAATGTCAAAACATAAATTTTGCGATTGGGCAAAGTTTTGTTCGGAAAACTTTCATACGTCGTTTGTCCGGCAATTATGCTTGCCCCCTCTGTGATGCGCCTGAAACGCTTAAAATCCGATGAAACGTGCCACGGAATTTTCGGCCCGATGCCGATAATGTTATCGTCCTTGTGTCGGCACCAAATAGCAACAATTGTCATACCATTCTCCTTTTTTTTAAAATAAGCGATAAGTGTTTTTTTCACAATTTCAATTTTAATTTTGTAAACATAAAAAAATCCTCCTTGTTTTGATAACAAAGGAGAATTTTTTATTTTCATAAAATACAAGATTATTGATCTAAAAACGAACGTAAACGACGTGACCGGCTCGGATGCTTTAATTTACGCAAAGCTTTAGCTTCAATCTGGCGGATACGTTCACGCGTTACGTTAAATTGCTGACCGACCTCTTCTAATGTATGATCCGTGTTCATCCCGATACCGAATCGCATTCTCAAAACACGCTCTTCACGTGGTGTTAAAGATGATAAAATCTTTGTGCAAGTTTCTTTCAAGTTGGAATGAATAGCTGAATCCAAAGGTTGCAATGCGCTTTCATCAGCAATAAAATCACCGAGTGAAGAATCTTCTTCATCACCAACAGGAGCTTCCAAGCTGACCGGCTCTTTGGCAATTTTCATAACCTTGCGGATTTTATCAAGCGGCATTGAAAGCCGTTTTGCAAGCTCTTCCGGCACAGGCTCATGCCCTGTTTCGGCAAGCATTTGGCGTGATGTACGCACAAGCTTGTTGATTGTTTCAATCATATGGACAGGTATTCTTATGGTGCGTGCCTGATCTGCGATTGAACGGGTGATGGCCTGTCTGATCCACCATGTGGCATATGTTGAAAATTTATAGCCTCTGCGATATTCAAACTTATCCACCGCTTTCATCAAACCGATGTTGCCTTCTTGAATTAAATCCAAAAATTGCATACCGCGATTTGTATACTTTTTAGCAATAGAAATCACGAGTCGCAAGTTGGCTTCAATCATTTCTTTTTTGGCGCGTTCTGCCTCACGTTCACCATGTTTAATGGTTTCAACCATTTTTCTGTATTCGCTTATGGTCAAACCGCAGTCTTCCGCCATTTCAATAATGCCGCTGCGCAATTCACGTATTTCATCACCATAGCGCTCAACGAAGATATCCCAATGTTTGTCTTTTTTGTTTTTGATATCTTCAAGCCAGTTCGGATCCATCTCGGATTTTTGATAAGATGACAGAAAATCTTCACGTTTGATTTTGCAGGCCAGCGCATAGCGCATCAATTTTCCTTCAAAGCCCATCAAACGTTTGTTCATTTCATTTAATTGTTCAACAAGCTGTTCGATTCGTGTTGTGTTTAAATGGATAGAACTCATCAGCTCAATCAAATCTTTTTTTACCTCAAGATATTTCTTTTCAACTTTGGAGGGAACAGTCTTACCGCTGATGATGGCATGCATGCGCTGTTCTTGAATTTTTTTCAAATCGTCATAATAACTTGAAATTTTGTTCAAAATCTCAAGAACGGGTTCCATCAATGTACTTTCCATAACAGAAACAGATGCCGTATTGCGTCCGAGTACGCCTTCTTCATCTGAAGAATCATCACTTTCAACATCAGACATTCCATCGTCGTCATCAAGAGATGTATCATTGTTCAACGCGCCATCATCTTCAGTGTCTTGAACCATATCATCATCGCGGTTTGCTTTTGAAGCATTATCAAGATCCGACGGCAAATCACCATCCATATCATCAAGATTTTGAGAAAGCAAATCTTTATCGACTTTTTCCAAGTCAACAGGCTGATTATCATCATCGTCAAAAGAGATTGCCTCACTGTCATCACCATACATCATTTCTAAGTCAACAATATCTCTCAAGTGCATGGTGCCACCGACAAGCTCATCTCTCCACGAGGCAATAGCTTTTAGGGTCAGCGGGCTTTCGCACAAACCGCCGATCATCACGGTGTTTCCTGCTTCAATACGCTTGGCAATGGCAATTTCACCCTCACGTGACAAAAGCTCAACCGCGCCCATCTCGCGTAAATACATTCTGACAGGATCATCAGATCTGCTTAGTTCTTTTTCATCAAAGTTGCCGCTTTCATCAATATCGGCATCTTCATCGTCAATAGGCTCTTCAGCCTCAAAATCATCAGCTTCAGCTTCAGAAATCAAACTGATGCCGAGGTCTGAAATGCTCGACATGATATCTTCGATTTTTTCTGATGTTTCTTTTTCAGATGGCAGAGCTTTATTAAGTTCTTCAACGGTGATATAACCTGTACTTTTACCTTTTTCAATAAGGATTTTAACGGCATGACCCAATGAGTCAAGCAACGGCGAATCCATATTTGAATCTTGATTTTCTTTTTCAGACATAACGTTCCTTAAAATCGATTTATAAAGAGGCCTTTATGCCCCTTAAAAAATTGCTAGCGAGATACTTTTAATACTGTTTTTTTAAAAGTCAAGCAAAAGGTGTAAAAATTTTTGTATTTTTGCAAAAAAAACAGACCTTCTTAAAAGAAAAATCTGTTTTTTTGTTTTACGCTAATCTAGCGATACCTGATTTTGAAGGAATTTGTCTTTCCCGCGACCTCATTCGCCTCATCGATGGTGTAGATGCGGAATTTGATATTGTTGCCTAAAGCAAAATCTTCCATCGAATTGTAGATTTTTGAACCGACTTTGAAAGGCGCCCCGTTTGAGGCCAAAATATCTTCACAATTTTGTTTGTCCGTGCAAGCCGCGCCCCTTGCAAACAAATCAAGCGTAGCGTAATATTTGCCGCCGACTTCAAAAGGCTTGCCTTGTGATGCGGCATCTAAAATATCTCGGCAGTTTTGCGGATTATCACAAGCAGCGCCTTTGGTCATCAAATCTGCCGTTGCATAAAGTTTATCACCGATTTGATAAAATCCGTTATCGTCCTTGGTGTAAGTTGTAAGAAAATCAGAAGCTTGTGCAGAGACATCAGCATTTCCGGCATTTTTTGCAAAATTCAAAGCTTTTTCAATCGCTTCTTGGCAAGATGTATTACTTTCGGCGCAATACATTGTAAAATGGTTAAACTGGATTTTCGTGCTTGTTTGTCCGTAATAAATTAATGCATCAGGGTCAAGATTCGTATTTCCACCCACGACAATTCTCTCCGTTCCTCCTGAAAAAACATACTTTCCAACTTCATTAACCGAATCAGGAATAATAACAATATTATTATTTTGACTTGAGAAATTGGAGGTAAAAGCATAATCACCTATTGTTTCAAGCTTGTTCGGTAAATTAATGTACCCTAACTTACCTGATTCTAGAAAAGCAAAACTTCCGATTGAAGTTAAGGTGTCGGGCAAGTGTGCCGTTGTAAAAGGCATATCTTCAAAAGCATCTGATCCGATAGAAGTGATACCATTTTCAACTTTTAAGGTTGTTATCGTATTTGTATTCTCATCCCATTTCCATGGTGCGGTTGTCGTACACTCAGAATACCGTGTCATTGAACAATCTCTTGCGAAATCCGGAATATTTGCAGGTTGCGTATCATCCTGCGGACGGACGGTTAAAACGCCGTCTTTGATTTGATATTCACAATTTGAGCTGCCTTCATCATCGCAATTTTTCCAACCTTCATTTGCTTGTGCGTTAAAACTTGCGAGTATTCCTAAAATCAAAACATATTTCTTCATATTATTTCTCCTATTCTGTCATCCCGAATTTATTTCGGGATCTAAAAAGATCCTGAAACAAGTTCAGGATGACGTTGTTATTGTTAACGTCATTACAAAAAAATCCGCTCAATTGAGCGGCAGGGGAGTTAGCAAATCATGTTCAGTGTAATGACCATTATGACCTTTAGCTTTAAGGCTTGTACATACGCCATAATCTCCCCACCCGAGCGGGGATTTAAATACCAAAAAAAGGCATCCTAAAAGGATACCATTTCTGGTATCACTGAACATAGAGCCTGCTACAGCCCCGAACCTCTCGGTTCTCAATGAAATCACTTCCATCGTGGTTTTATTTTAGCAAAGAAATATTGTTTTGTAAAGAAAAATTTTTTTATACAAAGAAAAAAATCGTTTCAAACTCAAACATTTGCTTGCATTTTGAAAAAATTTAAGCTAAAACGACAAAAGTTTTAAAACAAAAGATTAATGAAGGATTTTTTTATTATGGCAGCAACAACAATGGATCAGCTTGTATCTTTATGCAAACGCAGAGGTTTTATCTTTCAAAACGCCGATATATATGGCGGTATGCAAGGCGTATATGACTATGGTCCGCTCGGTGTTGAGCTCAAAAACAACCTTAAAGCTGCATGGTGGCGCGCAATGGTTTATGAACGCGATGATGTTGAAGGTTTGGATGCCGCCATTTTAACCAATCGAAAAGTTTTGAAATATTCAGGTCATGAAGATACATTTTCTGATCCGATGTGTGACTGCAAAAAGTGCAAAGGCCGCTTCAGAGCAGACCATATCAAAGACGGCAAATGCCCGAATTGCGGTTCAACCGAGCTGACCGAACCTAGACCTTTTAATTTGATGTTTAAGACACAGGTCGGTCCTGTCGAATCGGATGAGAATTTGGCCTATTTGCGTCCTGAAACGGCACAGGCGATTTTTACACAGTTTAAGAACGTTGTTGATTCGACATCGCGCAAATTGCCTTTCGGTATTGCGCAAATCGGTAAATCTTTCAGAAACGAAATCACCCCGCGAAACTTTATTTTCCGCGTGCGTGAGTTTGAACAGGCCGAGCTTGAATATTTTGTTTATCCGGGGCAGGATGAAAAATATCACGAACTTTGGAAAGAGGCACGCATTAATTGGTGGCTTGAACAGGGTTTGAAACGCGAGCATATGAATATTTATACAACGCCGCATGATGATTTGGCGCACTATGCCAAAGCCTGCTATGATATTGAATATCAGTTTCCGCATGGTATGGAAGAATTAGAGGGTATTGCTAATCGTCGCGATTATGACTTGGGCAACCACACCAAATCTCAAGAAGAATTTGAGTTAGAGGCACATTGCCACCAAAACCCCGATTCGACGACCAAGCTTTGCATCCGTGATGATGAGGCGGGTAAATGGGTTATTCCGTTTGTGATTGAGCCTTCAATGGGGGTTGACCGCGGTGTTTTGGCTGTGATGACAGAAGCTTATACCGAAGAAGATTTAGGCGAAGGAAACAGCCGAATTGTCTTAAAGCTCAAAAAACATTTGGCTCCGATTAAAGTTGCAATTATTCCGCTTAAAAAGAACAGCGAGGCCATTATGCAAAAATGCCATGAACTGAAAAATAAGTTGATGAAACTCGGTATCGGTAGAATCGCGCTTGAAAACACCGGCAATATTGGCAAGGCCTATCGTCGCCATGATGAGGTCGGTACTCCGCTTTGCCTGACGGTTGATTTTGAAACAATTGAAAACAAGCCGGAATCTGTGACCATTCGTGATCGTGACACGATGGATCAAGTTCGTATTAATACGGCAGATTTGCCGAATTATTTAAGACAGTATTTCTTATAAAAACACCCGCCATGTGGATGGCGCTCCTTGTTGTATAAAAAAACCGACCATGAAGGTCGGTTTTTTTAATTGGTGGGTATGAGAAGACTACTTAGCAAACATTTTTCAAATGTTTGCACGTTCACTGCGCTCATCGCTTATAGCGACCGCGATACATCCGTCTCGCTTTCGCTTGTAGTCGAATTTGCTGTTCACAAGTTCGAGCGGTTTTTTATTATTTGCACCAACAAAAAACCGACCATGAAGGTCGGTATTTTGATTGGTGGGTATGACAAGACTCGAACTTGTGACCTCTACGATGTCAACGTAGCGCTCTAACCACCTGAGCTACACACCCGAAAGTGAGGCTTGAATAGCACAAACTTTTTAACATTGCAAGAACTTTTTTTATTTTTTTACAATTTTTTTTTATTTTTATAAAAAGTTAAGACTTATTTTTTATCATACACTCAAGATAAACAAAGGAGAATATCCGTTGAAAAAGCCTCAATATATTGATTACAGCAGTTTAAATGTCTTTTCTGTTTTTAATCAGACAGATATCAAATATCCGATTGTTTTGTCTGTTCCGCATTCGGGACAAACTTTTCCGCCGGCGTTTTTTGAAATGACGAATTTGTCGCTTCAAGATTTGCGCGCCAATGAGGATTTGTATGTTGATGATTTGTTAAGCCCGCTTTTGAATAACTCTATGACGGGTATTGTGATGCATATGGCGCGTGCGTTTATCGATATCAACCGAGATCAGATTGAACTTGACGATCATATGTTTGAGGATTATCCGTCCGATAAAATCATTTTTGAAAACAGCCGTTGCCGTTCGGGATACGGGTTGATACACCGCATTGCGGGCGATTCGCGGCCGATTTATAAAAAACCGCTTTTATATGCCGAAGTGCAGGAACGCATTAAGAATGTCTATTTGAATTATCATAAAAATTTGAAAAAACTTGTGGATGCGAGCGTTAAAAAATTCGGATTTTGTCTTGTTTTGGATTGTCATTCGATGCCCTCTAAAATATGTTCGATTGTTGATGAAAACAGCAAAATCGATATTTGCCTCGGAGATTTATTTTTACAAAGCTGTCCGACTGAAATCAGTGATATTTTGAAAAACAGCCTTATTCAAAAAGGTTACAGCGTTTTGAAAAATATTCCTTATTCGGGGGCGTATACGACGTTTCATTATTGCGAGCCGCGACAAAAAATTTATACCCTTCAGCTTGAAGTCAACCGCGCATTGTACGCAGACGAAAAAACTTTTGAAAAAAAAGCAGATTATGCGCGTTTGCAAAAAGATTTGTGCGAGAGTATTTCAGAGCTCGCAAAGTCACTTTAAAAAACAAAAATTCGGCACTTTTTGAATAACAAAAACCGCGGGTGAGGAAACCCGCGGCGGATTACGTAATGAATTTTTTTAAGGATTCATAATAATTTTTTGGTAAATTCTGCTAAGCTTTGCGCTTAGTAGAATTTCCAAGTAATGTTATTTGTAGCGCCAGAACAAGCTGTGATGGCTGCAGACATTTGATATGCCTCACCTTCGCCACGTAGTTTAGTGGCAGCTGTAGCACCATCAGCTGTTTTACCAGCCCCATCACCTATGTAAATTGCGATATCAGTCGGATCATTATCACCTTCACCAATTTTTGGTGTATCAACATCATCAACTGTGACACCGATAAAACCTGAACCGGCACCGCTACCAAAGTCAGCTGTTGCTAAAGCGATGCATGCCTCTGTAGGTAAACCAGTATATTGAACGATAAATGCTGTACCAACAGGAGCTGTTGATCTTGCTTTTGCTGTTTTACCACTAATGACAACATTCCCTTTAAATGGATTTCTATATGGACCTCCCAGAGCCGTTGCAATTGCTGGAGGAATAATACCCAATTTAAAGGCCTGATCATTATCTAAGTCGGCATAGCTTTTTTGCGTTCCATACATCGTACGGATATTTGTTACAAGCATCGTAATTTGATCCATCGTCGTATTCAATTTGTGCTTAAACATCGCTTTGGAATAGCCTGCTAAACCACCGGCGGATAACACACCAATGATAGCTAACACACCAAGCATCTCGACCATTGAACGGCCGCTTTCATTAAAATTTCTCATATTTTTATTCCTTTATTGAATTAAACTCAAAAGATTAATAGAAAAACCATGTAATAGCTGTATTTTCGCTACAAGCATCTATTGCACCGGGGACAGAACCTTTTCCTGCCATTGTGTAGGCGTCACCTTCTGTTGTAGAGCCATAAGTGCCAGACTGTGTTTTACCGGTAATTTTAGCGCCGATAAAACCAGAACCTGCTCCTGAACCAAAATCGGCTGTTGACAACGCGATGCAAGCTTCTTTCGGCAAACCATCGTAAGTTACGCTAAAACCTGTTGATTTTGTTGCATCTGTTGTTGTGGCCGATGCTAAATCACCTGTTTTAATTTCGACTGCTGCAATAGAAACACTACCTTTGAATGGGTTTGTTAAAGAAACACCACCAGTGGTCACTCCGTCATTTGTTTTTCTACCATCTTCAGCCATCACTGCTGGAATAATGCCTAAGTCATAGGCCTTATTACCATCAAGTCCCGCATAATTTCCTTGTGTGCCATACATTGTGCGGATATTCGTCACAAGCATTGTGATTTGATCCATAGTGGTATTCAATTTATGTTTGAACATGGCCTTTGAATAACCTGCCAAACCGCCGGCTGACAAGACGCCGATAATCGCCAAAACACCGAGCATTTCAACCATTGAACGGCCGTTTTCATTGTTTTTCATTTTTTTAATTCCTTTACAAAAAATAGTTGTACACCGAGCATTTCAACCATTGAACGGCCGTTTTCATTGTTTTTCATTTTTTTAATTCCTTTACAAAAAATAGTTGTTGTTCTTCTTATGGTATCGTGACGCGATGACAATACCAAAAAACCGCCCCTAAAAGAGCGGTCGGAGAGTTCCAAAATCATACCTTAGAAGATGACTCCGATAACCTTTAGATTAAAAATCCTGAACATCCGCTACCGGCTCCCCGATCATTTTTCGGGGATAATGTGTTATTTAAAACAAAAAATAACACCACATCAATACAGTGTTATCCTCACTGTCTAAGGTCAATGAGCTTTGGAAAGCTCCGCGCCCGTCTCAGGCACTTGATAGAAAAATTCCTTTTCCCATCCGATTTTCATTAAACCACACAATTTGTTAATAGTCAATTAAAAAAATCTATAACTTTAGTCATAGTTTTTTTGTTTTTTTTGTATCTTTTTTAAATATTTCGGCTCAATGACCCCGTTTTTTAAGACAAGCAAATAATGTCTGATGACAGCGAAAAATAAACCCTTTTCAAAGCAGACTTTATGCCACGACAATGGTGAATAATCAATTTCTTCGGGCAAAACTTTGAAGAATTTTTCATTTTTTCCTTGAGCATCTGAACCATCTTTACACCAAACAGCCTCTACAACACCATCTTTTAACAAATCATCAAGCTCAAATGAAAACAAATTATGCTCTTCAGCAAAGGTTTTTAGTCCCGGATCATTCCCTTGCCACCTAACGGGTTCCGTTAAAACGGATATTGAGCGAGAACGTCCTTCAAAAGTGCTTTCCATCCATTTTTCGATTTCTTTTGTATCTTCCGAGCCGGCTCTGGCGACGTAGTGTTTTAAATTTTGCGATGATTTAAGCGCACATAAAATCCCGTCTTTTAGGCAGGTGTTGTTTTTCGGTGCATAGTGATAAAGCCTCATTTTATCTCCCCGCAATTATTTGTGTTTTAATCATTTTGATGTCTTTATCCGTGAGCTCTTGACCTGTTTTTTCGATTTTTTTGTTTCCGGCCTCCATCGCTGCTTTGGCATTTCCCGCATTTTGAAATTCTTGATTGATTTTTTCTTCATTTTGTTGTTGCTTGCCCATTCTGAGCTCATCTATTTTTTCTTGGTCGCTTTTTTCGGGCTTTTCTTTCGGCTCTTTTTCTTTTTCGGGTGCGGGATGTTCATTTTGATTTTGTTCTTTTTTCTCTTCATCTCGCCTTTGTTCATCAACTGCCCACGTTGCCACAAAGTCGGCCTTATCAGCCGCACCTTCAAAACCTGCCAAAACGTCATTCCAATAAGGTCCGTAAGGCGGTACGCCTGCTGAAACCATCTTACCGATAAGCTCATCGCGCGATTTGTCATTTGAAGAATTTTCCTCTTTAGAACCATCGCCGCCTTGCCGTCCGCTTCTTTGTTGCCTGCGACTTGCCCCTGAATTTTGCTGAACAATTTTTTTGGCACTGTTAAAGTTTTTCATCATCTCTTGCCATTTCAAAAATTCGGGCGAATTTCTGTCTTTCGGCTGCTTTCGAATATGCGCCATTTTTAAGACATCAATTAATTCCATCAATCCTTTCAAATCGCCAATTTGCGGATTTGAATCGTTTGCAAATTGCTCCATCGCTCGTGCCACACGTTGCAAGGCGATGCGTTCCAAAAGAGAAATGTAATATTCGAGCTCTTCATCGGATTCAATCGAAAGCCCGCCGGCAATCAAAACCCGAAGCAAATCCGCGATTTCCTGATTTGAAAGCGAATCGATTTTTTTATCTAAATCTTTCAAAAAACGTGTGGCACGTTGTTTTAACGTGGTGTTATATGCCTTTTGTGCTTCAAAAAAGGATTCGCCGCGATTTAATCCTGTATCAACAAAATCGGCATTGACTTTCAAAGCCACCGCCCGTGCAATTTCCTGTTCTTCGGCTAAATTATACATAGCATTTTACCTTTTAAGGTAAATATATCACGGATTTTATTTTTTATAAACAAAAATCTTAAATTCAATCCATATTTAATCAAACAAATTGCAAGCTGTTTTTTTGCTGTTTGTGCCGATATTTTTTTATTTGGGCATTTTGGGCAAAAAATTGTTTACAAATGATGCTTTTGGCTTCAATATAAAGCAAAATAAATATTCGGCAAATTAAAATGGCACAAGTTTTAATATACCGCGATTACGGCGTGGGTGACTTAAACGGTCTTTATAACGGCTTAAAACAATATTTTGAGCCGAAAAATGTGCTTGTTGATTATACTGATGCAGCAAGCATTATTAAAGAAAATGCCTTAAATGATGATGTCAAGCTTTTTGTAATGCCCGGGGGAGCTGCAACGCCTTTTTTGCAAAAGCTAAAGACTTACGGCAATGATAAAATCAAAGATTATGTCAAAAACGGCGGAAATTATCTTGGCGTATGCGCAGGGGCGTATTTTGCGTGCAGTAAAGTTTTGTTTGAAGCGGATATTAAAGAACTTGCAATTAAAAGAAATGAAGAACTGCTCGGGCTTGTTGATGCTTCTGCCATCGGGACACTGCATCGTGAACTTCATATTCGTCCTTATATGAAAAACGAGGCGGCTGCTGCGGCTGTGCGTTTGAAATGGGTTGATGATGAAATACATTATGCGCATTACCACGGCGGGCCGAAATTTGTCGGCAATGAAAATCATCTGACGGTTTTAGCACGTTATTGCGATGTTGAAGGACAACCTCCTGCTGTTGTTTTTGCAAAATATGGTCAAGGCAAAGTCGTGTTATCAGGTGTGCATTTTGAAGACAGAGGGCAGGATTTGCTTAAAACACTTCATAAAATGCGCCTTGATTTTGATGAGGCCAGCCAAGTGGCTCTGACGTTGCAACAAAATGAGCAAACGCGTCAGGCACTTTTTGATAAAATGTTGTCAATTTTTGAAAGGTAATATCATGGGAAATATGAAGACATTCTTTTTAATGCTTGTTTTAGCGTTAATTTTTATGTTTTGCGGAAATTTGATTGCCGGTCGCGGCGGAATGATTGCGGCATTTTGGATGGCTGTCGTGATGAACTTTTTTAGCTATTTTTTCAGCGACAAAATGGTTTTGAATCATTATCAGGCAACGCCCGTCAAAAGCGGTCGACTCTTTGATATGGTTAAAAATTTGGCAATGAAGGCCGGATTGCCGATGCCCAAAGTTTATACCATCCCCGAAAATGTGCCCAATGCCTTTGCTACGGGGCGCAATCCGACACATGCAGCCGTTGCCGTGACACAGGGTTTACTTGATTTGATGAATGATGATGAAATTGAAGGTGTTTTGGCTCATGAACTCAGCCATATCAAGCACTATGATATTTTAACTTCATCAATTGCAATGGTTTTTGCAGGCGCTATTTCCATGCTTGCCAACATGGCGCGTTATCAAAATCCGTCGCGCATGCGTGCGAAAAACCAAGGGGCAGGGGGAATTTCTTTGCTTTTGGCCATGGTATTGATGCCGCTTGCGGCCGGAGTTGTCAGGCTTGCCGTTTCCAGAACGCGGGAATTTGAGGCTGATGCCGGTTCCGCGCGTATTACGGGAGAGCCTCAAAAACTGATTTCCGCCTTAAAAAAACTTGATTCATACGCAAAAACATCAATAATGAAACGTGCCACCAATCAGACGGCGCATATGTTTATTATCAATCCGCTTACGGGATTGAAAGCCGATTTTTCGTCACTTTTTTCAACACACCCCTCGACGGCTGATCGTATCAGTCGGTTAAGTCAGATGATAAGGAATTAGGCTTTGAAAAATATCATCAAAGAATATACACTTTATATTGTATGTGTCCTGTTTATCGGGTTTATATATTTCAAACCGATGATAAAAAGGCTTATATATCCTTATATCTATGGGCAAAAAACGGATGAAGTGCTTGAAATTTCAAAAAACGATTATTTTGAAGATGTTTCGCTTGATGCATTTGTCTTTAAGCGCAAAGGCAAAAGTTATCTTTTAGAGCCGAAAACAATTTATGCCGTAACGGGCAGGGTCGGTATTGTGGATAATTATGACACGCTCTTTGAGCAAATCTATCGTGCAAAATTTCAAGGTGATTATATGACACTTGTACCGCGAGATGTTTTTTTAGTTATCGGAAGTATGGCTGAAGATGGTATCTTCCAAAAGTTTTTGTTTGAGCATGAAGAGCGTATGGGACGTGTATTGTGTGCGGGGGTCAAGTATAAAAGATCATTTATGCCATCATTTTTATCAGCCAAACAAGCGCTTAAAAACGAAGAAAAATATCGCTCTTGTCAGCGCTATATCAATCAAAATGAACTTAATAACTATCACCCGATACCGGCAAGTGAAAATATCAATAAAGCCTTGATGACGCTTAAGAAAGGTGATGAAGTTTATATGGAAGGATATTTGGTTGACGTCCCGACACTCGGCTTAAAAACAGGTACACGTAAAAATCAATATCATGAAAATATTAAAATCGGTGCTTTTTCGCCTGGGATGTGCTTTGTTTTATACACAACAAAAGTCATTACACGCGGCAGAGTGTATGAATAATTTTTTTCTTACAAAATTTTGATAAAAAATCCTTTACATTTTCTTTTTCATGTGCAATAATCAAAATGTAACCAAAATGGTTGCGGTGTTTAAGAAACACATTCATCGTGCAACTCCTTTACAGAGGAGTTTTCGAGATAAGCGCAGTTATGCGGCGAATAAGAAAAGCTGTACGATGACAGTTTCTTAGCTCCTCCATTTTGAGTTATTCAAGATGGATTTTTTATGTAAAAACAGGAGAAATAATATGAGAAAATATGTTTTGATTTTAGGTTTGATAGCAAGTTTTAACGCAAATGCCGAGGAATTACCCTCGTGCGGGGAAAATTGCACATATTCTTATGTCGAAAACGGAACGGATGACAACGGCAACACAACATACACCTTAACAATCTCCCCGATTGACGCCTCAAAACCGGCTAAAATCAAAGATTATTATCGTTGGAGCGAACCCGGTGTCGGCTATCGGACAGATGCGCCTTGGTGGGGGAATGCCAGTATTACAAAAGTTGATGTTGAAAGTGGAATTACAACAGTCGGACGAGCTGCTTTTGCAAATACATCTATCAAAGAAATTACATTGCCGGAAGGTCTGTTATCAATCGGGGTTCAATCACTTCATCGTAGTAAAATAACAAGCATTACTATCCCTGACAGTGTGACAGAAATTGAAGATTGGGCATTTGCGACACAAACTTTAACTCAAGTCAACGGCAATATGGAAAATGTGACAAGTATTAAGTATATGACATTTGCTGATACGGCGTTGACAGATTTTGTTATTCCGCCTTCTGTTAGCACTGTGGCTTTGGAATCTTTTGGTGATTTGGAAGGTTATGAGAATTATAAACTAAAAAACCTCACAAACCTGTATTGTCCCGAATCGCTCATATCAGAGTGCGCGGCGGCGATAGCATATCGCGGCGATGATGCGGAAGTCAAAAGCTATGCCTTTGATGGCGGGGTTTATGTGATTGGCGATGATTATTACCTTTCATCCGATGATATGAAAAAAGGCGATACGGCATCAAGTGCTGAAGAAAAAGCACAGTATGTTTGCGCAGATACATTAAACCATTGTAAAAAGCAGGCTTTAATCAACCGCGGGATTTGCCAAGACGCTGATTGCGACGCTTTGGTTGCAAGCGACGGCAATTATATGCTCAAATATGGCGGCAAAACGTATCAAAGCATCAATGACCTTTTAAAAGGCAATTACGATGTGCGCCGGATTTATACCATTGAAGAGGCTAATTTTGTTGCGGGTTCGAGAAATACTTTTTCGATAAGGTATCGATAAAGATAAGAGAAGTATTTGAAATAAGATATAAGGATAAAAAAGCGTTCCGGACAGTTCAAAAAAAATCAATTTTTAAGCTCTTGACAATACAAAAAAAGTTTGCTAAATATCACTCCATAATCGAGTCCTCGATTTTTATTTCAAACAAAATATAAGGTTGACAATGTATTTAAAAGAGCTGAAAGAAAAGTCTCCGAAAGAGCTTTTGACTTGGGCTGAAGATTTGGGTGTTGAAGAAGCTTCGTCCATGCGTGTGCAAGATTTGGTTTTTGCCATTATGAATAAAACCGCCGACAATAATGATGTCATCTATGGTGACGGAATGATTGAGGTTTTGCCTGACGGGTTTGGTTTTTTGCGCTCGGCAAAATCAAATTATTTGGCAAGTGCCGATGATATTTATGTATCTCCTCAGCAGGTTAAAAAATATTCACTGCGCACGGGTGATACGGTTGAAGGTGAAATCAGGGCGCCTAAAGAAAATGAACGTTATTTTGCTTTGACAAGTGTTAACAGTGTTAATTTTGAAGATCCGATGAAATCAAAGCTTCGGGTGAATTTTGATAACTTAACACCGCTTTATCCGAAAGAAAAATTGAATTTTGACATCATTTGCGGTGAAAAAGATTATACAACACGCGTGATTGACCTTATTTCACCACAAGGCAAAGGTCAACGCGGCTTGATTGTTGCGCCGCCGCGTACAGGTAAAACCGTCATGTTACAAAATATTGCACATGCCATTGCGACAAATCATCCTGAGGTATATCTGATGGTTTTGCTTATTGATGAGCGTCCGGAAGAAGTGACGGATATGACCCGTTCCGTTAAAGGAGAAGTTATTTCGTCAACGTTTGATGAACCGGCAAGTCGCCATGTTCAGGTTGCGGAATTGGTGATTGAAAAAGCAAAACGCCTGGTTGAAATGAAAAAAGATGTTGTCATTTTACTTGATTCTATCACACGTTTAGGTCGTGCCTATAATGCTGTTGTTCCCTCGTCGGGTAAAGTTTTAACAGGTGGTGTCGACGCCAATGCATTGCAGCGTCCGAAGCGTCTTTTAGGTGCGGCGCGTAATGTGGAAGAAGGCGGTTCGCTCACCATTATCGCAACAGCATTGATTGATACGGGCTCAAAAATGGATGAAGTGATTTTTGAAGAGTTCAAAGGTACGGGTAACTCAGAAATTATCTTAGATCGCAAATTAACTGACAAGCGTCTTTTCCCGACGATTGATATCACACGTTCGGGAACAAGAAAAGAAGAATTGCTTGTTGATAAAGCGACACTTTCAAAGATGTGGGTTTTGCGCCGTGTGTTGATGCAGATGGGCATGACCGACGGTATGGAATTTTTGCTTGATAAATTGCGTGTTTCAAAAGACAATAAAGATTTCTTTAATAATATGAACTCTTAAAAAAGGAAAAAATAATGCGATTGGTTGACAATGACACTTCGCTTGAGCAGTTGTGTGCCACATTATCAAAGCAAAAATTTATTACGGTTGATACGGAATTTGTTAGGGAAAAGACTTATTTTGCAAAACTTTGTCTGATACAGGTCGGCTGGCGCGATGATGCGGCGATTATTGATCCGTTGGCTTTGAAAATGAACTTAAAACCGTTTTTTGATATTTTAACAAATCCCGATATTTTAAAAGTTTTTCACAGTGGCAGGCAGGATATTGAAATTTTTTATCATTTATCGGGCAAGATACCGTATCCCGTTTTTGATACTCAGATTGCGGCATCTGTTTGCGGTTTCGGGGCTTGTATCAGTTATGATATGCTTGTTCAAAGCATTACAAAAGTAGAACTTGACAAGTCTTCGCGCTTGACGGATTGGAGCTTAAGACCATTGGATGAAAAACAGCTTGATTATGCACTTCGTGATGTGACATTTTTAATCAACTGTTATGAATATTTGGATAATTACTTAAAAGAACATCATCGTCAAGATTGGATTAAGGAAGAAACGCAATCGCTTTTGGATGAAAACTGTTATAAACCGGATCCGGATAATGCGTGGCAAAAAATTAAACATTCCACACATAATGCACATTTTTTGGTCGTTTTAAAAGAACTTGCGGCATGGCGCGAAAGAAAAGCCATTTCCAACAATGTTCCGAGGCGCAGTATTATCAGAGATGAACTTTTGGTCAGCATTGCTTCTTCATTGCCTAAAAATGCGCAGGAAATGAAGCAAGTTCGAAATATGCGTGTTGAATCGGTGAGCAAAAAAGCAATTGAAGAAATGCTCAATGTCATTGAATTTGCACGCCATCAGCCTGCTGATAAAGCTTTGCGCAAGCAAGATCAGGAAAAACGTGTGCGTATTCCGTGCGGTGCGGCCGCTTTGATGGAAGTTTTGAAGTTGCTATTGAAGATAAAATGCGAGCAGGAGGGCGTGACACAAGGTGTTGTGGCTGATGAGCATGCCATCAGAGATTTGTGCTGCGGAAACGATAAAGATAATCCGCTTTTGCAGGGCTGGCGTTATGAATTTTTCGGCAAAGAGGCACTGGCTTTTCGAAAAGGTTTGGCTTATCTTTGTTATGACACGCTCAAGAAAAAAATCGTCATCAGCAAAAAGGAAAAAGAAAAATAATGTACGGCAAAGTGTAAAAATCCGCCTTGACAGCTGTTTTTTTTCACTTTATAACCGCATAAAAGTTAATTTGGAGAATGTTAAATGCCTTATAAAACAAATAAAAATTTAGATGATCGGATGAATTTGGCCGAAATTGAGGAAAGATGCAAAGATTTTTGGATTAAAAACAATGTTTACGCCTATGATAATTCTCGCACGCGCAATGATACTTTTATCATTGATACGCCGCCGCCGACCGTTTCGGGATCACTTCATATCGGGCATATTTTCAGTTATACACAGACAGATGTCGTAGCTCGTTTTGAGCGCATGAAAGGCAAGACGGTTTTGTACCCCATCGGCTTTGATGACAATGGCTTGCCGACAGAAAGACGCGTTCAAAACTATTACAACATAGCTTGCAATCCTGAGCTTGCTTATGATGAAAATTTAAAACTTGAACATATAGAAAATGATGAAACACCTCGCCGTGAAGTTTCGCGCAAAAACTTTATTGAAGCGTGTGAAAAGTTGACAGCCTCTGATGAGCAAATTTTTGAAAATGTATTTAAAAACATCGGACATTCATATGATTGGAACATTAAGTATGCAACAATCAGCCCTGATTCAATTAAGGTTTCGCAGGAATCGTTTATTGACCTTTATGAAAAAGGTGAGGTGAAATCAATTGAATCTCCAACCATGTGGGATGTAACCTTTCAATCTGCCGTTGCACAGGCCGAAGTTGAAGATAAAGAAGTTTCGGGTTTCTTTCATGATATCAAGTTTAAGTTCAAAGACAGCGATGATGGGATTATTATCTCAACAACGAGGCCTGAATTTTTGCCTGCATGTATCGCGCTTGTGGCTCATCCGGATGATGAACGTTATCAACCTTATTTCGGCAAAAAAGTTGTCGTACCTTTGTTTGAAAATGAGGTTGAAGTTGTTCCTTCCGAACACGCCGAAAAGGATAAAGGTACCGGTATTTTGATGGTATGTACGTTTGGTGATGCGGCGGATGTGGCTTGGTGGAAGCAGTCAGGCTTACCTTTAAAACAAATCATCGGCCGTGACGGTTGTTTGCTTGATGTGACATTTGGCGCAGAACCGTTTGTGTCAAACAATCCGGATAAAGCCAATGCGTATTATGCCGAGCTTGCCGGCTTGCCGGCCAAAAAGGCGCGTGAAAAGGTTGTGGAATTTTTAAGACAAAGCGGTGATTTGGTTTCAGAGCCGCGTCCGATTACGCACTCGGTTAAATTTTATGAAAAAGGCAATCGCCCGCTTGAATTTGTGACTTCGCGTCAATGGTTTATCAAGTTGCAAGATAAAAAAGAAAAAATGATTGAAGCCGGCCGTAAAATCAAATTCAAACCGCAGCATATGCAAATTCGCTATGAAGAATGGGTTAAAGGTCTCAATCAAGACTGGTGTATTTCTCGTCAACGCTTTTTTGGTGTGCCGTTCCCCGTTTGGTATAAGTTAGACGCTAAGGGTGAGCCTGTTTTTGATGAACCGATTGTGGCTGATCGCTCACAATTACCGGTTGATCCGATGATTGATACGCCTTTAGGGTTTGATGAAAGTATGCGTGGACAGCCTGGTGGGTTTATCGGCGACAAGGATGTGATGGATACATGGGCGACTTCAGCCTTAACGCCTCAACTTGTTTTAGATAAAGTCAAAAATGATGCCATCGGCTTGCCGTTTGATATTCGTCCGCAGGCGCATGATATCATCCGTACATGGGCATTTTATACGATAGCAAAAGCTTTGATGCACTCAAACACAATTCCGTGGCATGAGGTTTTGATCAGCGGATTTATTTTAGATCCGGATCGCAAAAAAATGTCAAAATCAAAGGGCAACGTTGTTACGCCTCAACATTTAATAGATAATTACGGCGCAGATAGCGTGCGTTATTGGGCATCACGCGCACGTTTGGGCGTTGATACGGCATTTGAAGAGCAAATTATGGCGCAGGGCAAAAAACTTGTCAATAAAATATTTAACGCGAGCAAATTTGTGTTTAATATTGTTTCAAGTAGCGCCTTGAAAGATGTTAAGGATTATGAACCGTTTATTACATCACCGACAGATTTGGCATGGATGTCTAAAATGGCGGAAATGATTAAAGGGGCGACAGTTGCACTTGAAACATACGATTATGCAACGGCGCTTGATTTGATTGAAAAACGCTTTTGGGACTTTTGCGACAACTATCTTGAGATTGTAAAAAAACGTGCTTACAGCGAATCTGATCGTTCGGCGGCTGCAACCTTGATGAAAACGATTGACACGTTCTTGTCAGCATTTGCACCGTTTACGCCGTTTGTGACGGAAGAAATTTATCAGGCAAGACCTTGGGGTGAAGGCAATATGTCTTTACACAACACGTTGTGGCCGGATTTATCCGCTTATGCCTTAAATGCAAAGACAGATGCGCTTTATGACTATATCTCATTGATTGCGGGTGAAATTCGCAAAGCCAAAACAACGGCAGGTGTTTCACAGCGTACACCGGTGATGAAAGCAACCGTATTTGCCCCGAAAAATATCATAGATACCATAAAAAGCGGTATTGAAGATATCGAAAATGTCGGCGGTTTGCTTGAAAATGCGCTTGAACTGAAAGAAGCTGATACTTTAAGTGTTGGTGATATTGCGCTTGATTTGAGCGCAACAACGCAAAAATAGAATTCGTTTTTATGTCATAAGCAGCCTTAAAAAAACTTTTGAGGCTGTCTTTTTGTTTTATCGTATCCTTTTTAAATTTTATTAAAAAGTGGATATAATATGCGATAAAGTTGATTGAAAATCCTTAAAGTTATATAAAAAACGTATTAAAAAGATTTTTTAGGAGGAATACGTGCCGGAAAAGAAGGATTACGAAGGTCATCGACAGCGTGTTAAAGAGCGTTTTTTAAAAGATGAAGGTGCTACGATGGCAGATTATGAGTTGTTAGAGTTGATACTGATGTATCAAATTCCGAGACAAGATACAAAACCAAAGGCCAAAGAGCTTATTGCAAAATTCGGCACACTTGCAAAATTGCTCAACGAATCGCAAGAAAGATTGAGGGAAAACGGACTGTCCGATGGTTTAATCACCTTACTTAAAACATATGTTCGCGTATCGCAAATATTGCATAAGCGTGCCTTGAAAGAAAATAACGATAATGTCTTAGTCAATTCAGACCAGATGATTGAATATTGTATGAATGCGGTTGCAAATTCTCCGCAAGAAGAGTTTCACGTTGTATTTTTAGATGCGGGATTAAAGGTTATTGATGAGCGTATTATGGCGCGAGGTACTGTAGATAGCGTTGTTGCATATCCTAAAGAAATATTGCGTTATGCCCTCAATTACGGTGCGTCATCCGTTATACTTTATCATAATCATCCGGGAGGACATACGCGTCCATCAGCGGCAGATATATCATTGACAACAGAAATTGTCTTTTTGCTTGAACAAGCGGGCATTAAGGTCAATGACCATTTAATCATTACTTCTAACGATTATTACAGTTTTCGTGATGAAGGCGTAATGGACACGGTTCATAAGCGTATCAAAGGTTTTTTGGAAAAACGTTTGGAAATGATATAGAATATGATTTTTGATATAAAAAAAACACCTTTTCAGGTGCTTTTTTAATGGCGGAACGTATAGGACTCGAACCTATGCATCCTTTTAAGGGGATGACGGATTAGCAATCCGCTGCATTACCACTCTGCCAACGTTCCAAAGTTTCAATAAGGCGTTTTTTAGCCTATCTTTTGTCGTTCGTCAATATATTTTTTTAATTTTGAGCATTTTTTTCTTAAAAAGTTAAAAATAAAAAATTTGACAGATGCTTGAAATTTTAAACTTTCATCATATTTTTTATAAAAACAATTTATGAAAGGAAAAAATAAAATGGGCGATATGGCAAGACGTATTTCAAAAACAGACGTCAATGATTTAATCAAAACATTAAACGAAGCATATGCTGAAGAATGGCTTGCATACTATCAATATTTTATAGGGGCTAAGCTGGCTCAGGGTATTTTAAGACCATCAGTCGTTGAAGAATTTGAAGAGCACGCTAAAGAAGAATATGAGCATGCACAAATGCTTGCAGACAGGATTATTGAACTCGGCGGCACCCCGATTATTAATTTTGACGATTTAAGCAAAATTGCCAAATGTAAGTATGAAGCACCGATTAAAGAAGATACTGTTTCGCTGATTAACCAAAATCTTGATGCGGAACGTTGTGCAGTCGGGCGTTATCAAGGCATTTGTGATATGACGTCCGGCAAGGATTATGTGACATTTAATTTGGCGCGTCACATCTTAAAAGAAGAAATTGAACATGAACAGGAAATGGAAGATTTCTTAAAGGATATTTCGACGGCCAAAAATTATTATAACGACCATCAATCGAACTGATTTTTCATTTTGATTTTCTTTTATAAAACGAAAAAGACTCGGAATATAACTCGAGTCTTTTTTTAAAGGATAACGGACATTTTATCGGTATCGAATCGAAAAGGTATTTGTTTCTCCCACGACCTGATTGGCCTTATTATGGCATGGAAGGAAAAGCTTGTTAATAAAAAAATTAAAAGCTGAGGCAGGATTTTTGGCACTTGTCTTGAAAATCTTCATTAAGCTCATGACGCGTGAGAAGGGGTAAAAAGATTTTGCCGTCTTTTTCTTTGAATGCACAAAGTATAAAATCTGCCCGCTTGTTTTGATTATCGAGGGCAAATAAAATTTTTTCAAGCGGAATTTTACTCTTTTTTCGATTTTGATAACAATCAAACACATAGTTTTGATAAAATTTTTCAAATTCAGGATGAAACTTTGTTTTTAAAAAATGCCCTTTGGAAAGTTCAAAAAAAATATCATCTTCTTCTTTATCAA
Source organism: uncultured Pseudomonadota bacterium (assembly GCA_902785935.1). GTDB lineage: Bacteria > Pseudomonadota > Alphaproteobacteria > RF32 > CAG-239 > UBA1254. Next base: position 25,531 of record CADAAN010000005.1, on the reverse strand, counting down.
GAGCAGATAAAATCAGCGACATCATTACAGGATAAAACATTAAATTTTCTTGTTTAATGCGTGCAATTAAAAAGGTAACGTCAAGTTCTATCTTTTTCATTTTTTAATCTTTGCGGTGATAAAAAATCATATCCATGGTACGAGCAATCGTGTTTTCAATCTCACGAACTTTTGATGTCTGCCCTAACTCTTTGAATATTTCAAGCGCATCATTATAACAGTCAAGTGCTTTATCCATCAGTGAAGGGTTAAAAAGCCTCCGTCCCAAATGATCATAAATACCGCCGATGGTAAATTGTGTTTCAGCCCACATATCCGGCGCGTATTCTTTTGAATACACTTTTTGCTTATTTTTGAAACATTCAATAGCCATAAAAGCAATTTCTTTATTGTCTGATTTTGCACTCAATAGGGATAAATAAATGCCAAGCCTGTCTTCAATCACCGCCCATAAATAAGGTGATGACGAAAGCGTAAAAATCTGTTGTGCGTTTTTAAGATAAGCAATTGCATCGCGAAGCGCCTGATGATTGTCACTTAAATGATGAAAACGGGCATGAACGCGTGATAAAACAAGGTTTAAATACCCCCAATCATATACAAAAACATATCGATTGATGTATTTTAAGGCTTTTTTATAACTCTCAATCGCTCGTTCAAGCAAAACAAGCGCATCGGCTTTCGGGTTATCTGCCGCACATTCGTACATTTGAGCTAAAGCACCATAAAGTGCACTTTGCAATATAAAGTCATCGCTTGAAACATGTTCAAAAGCTGTCTTGAGCAAATTTTGCGTAATTTGCACATCTTTTTTCTTTAAGGCTAAGCGATTGTGATTGATATAAATCAAGCTTAAAAAGTATAAAATGCAAACAAGGCTTTCTTTATCGGTTTGGCTTGGTATTTTATTCTTACTTAAAAGGCGCAAAATTTCAACAGATTTTTTTCGATAAAACGGACTTTCGTCTTTTTTTAAGGCAAGTAAAACACCGACAATTAATGCCGTAATTTGGTCAGGTAATTTTTGAGCTTCAAAATAATGAAACGGCAACTTTAAGGGGTAAACGGCGGAAAAAAACGGCAGATCTTGTTTTTGGTACATTTTAGAGGTCTGAAAATGCAAGCGTACATCATTTTGGCCTTTTTTCAGCCTAAGCAAAATATCAGCCTTATGTTTTTTGAGTATTTTCAGACCGCTATCCCAAAAATCAAAAAAATTTTGATGTCCTTCAAGCAAATAATCTTCATCAAACGTATCAAGCTCAAAAATAATCTCAAAAAAAGGGTAAGTGTGCAGGCTTTCTTCAATCATGCGCTTGGGTGTCGTCAATACGGCATCAGCATTTGCCGATAGCACAATTTTAATAGGCTTAAACTCAGGCAAGGGGGAAATGTTTTTTTGTGTGTTTTTGTTTTTAAATAAAAAATCAAACATCGCATGCCTCATGATTTGAAGTTCTTTTTAACTTTTTTTAGTTCACTTTTAATACCATTCATAAGTTCATGATTTGCCTCTTTAATTGTCGGTGTTGGTTCATCAAAATGATAAAGCTTTGTTAAAAGCCAAACATTCATCACAAGCGATAAAAGAGGCAAGGTTAAAGCATTCGGTGCATAAAGCTCAAAAAGTGAAAGCAAAATATCCAATGCTAAAATCTTAAAAACTGCCGCCATAATCGCTGTGTCAGGCAAACCCTTTTCATAAACAAGTGCACAAATCGTTTGGGTATCAAGCGTTTGTAAAGAACGTTTTAAAATGTATTTGACAATACAGGCCAAAATCATTTCACACCAAGCAAATCCGATAAGAATTGCAAATGACGGTGCGCAAAGTTCATTGATGCTGATGTTTGAAAAAACAACCAAAAACAAAAAAGAAAGCGCAACAAAACCGCCACGTCTGATAAAAATAGCTTTGCCGGCAGCAGACATTTGTGTTAAACACAAAAAGACGGAGATAAAGACTGTTGCCAAAAGCGCCGTCATATAAGGTAACCCTCCGGCATAAAAGATTAAAATAAGCCCTAAAAGTGCGCTTGATAAAAAAGTATAAAAAACAAAGGGCAGGGCGCTAAGCAACATCATTGCATAAACAGACAATGCCAAAAACACACCTAAAAGCGAAAGGCCTGATATCGGATGAATGAAATTGGCATAAGGCAATGCATCGGGTAAAACAAGTATAAAAACAGCCGCCTCGGATAAAATAAGTGTTGTAATCGCAAGGATTTTCTTTTCATCAAAAAGTGATACAAGATAAAGCAAAAGTGCAAAGAAAAAAGGCAACACCAAATTTGTTGTACCAAGCGTTGCAATACTGTCCTTCAAATCGGGCAAGGTATAATACAAGCCAAAACAAGCACTCGCAAGAACGGCCAAAATATAAAATACAATATCAAACTTGACCTCATAGACCGTTTTTGTTTGTAATGCAGAATTGAGCAACCGCACAATTTGCCCGAAAACAATGTAGGTTGTCAAAAACAATGCGATAAGTCCTGCAGTTTGCATCAACATTCTTTTTCCTTTCTTGTCAATAATGCGGCAAAAAATGCATCTGTACCACCATCATCTGCCATATGATAAGGTAAAGTTCTTAACATTTTTTTATAAAACACTGCTTTATCGATTTTTTTTGCATTTTTAATGTCACAAGGTGCAATTTGCATAGCATCTAAAACAAAATCAGCATGCGTTTTTAAAAAAGCATCGATTTGACCTTCACCTTCGTCTTTGGCAATCGAGCATGTGGCGTAAAGAAGTTTTCCGCCTTTTTTGACGTGTGCCGCCGCTAAATCAAGAAGTTTTTTTTGCACCAAGACAGAAGCTTTGACATCATCAATCGTTTTGATATGCAAAACTTCAGGATGTCGGCGAAAAGTCCCCGTTGCCGAACAAGGGGCATCAAGCAGAATTAAATCGTACAATTCATCTGTTTTGCTTAAAAAATCACTTGCTTCAATACAATGTGTTGTCAAGTTTTTTTCTAATTTCAGGCGTGACATATTTTCTTTTAAGCGGTTTAAGCGCGAGGGACTGATATCAAGCGCGGTGACAATTGCACCCTTTGATAAAAGCTGTGCCGTTTTGCCACCGGGGGCGGCGCACATATCCAAAACTTTTTTTTGCGCGATATCATTTAAGCATGAAACGGGCAATGCGGCCGATAAATCCTGCACCCACCATTTTCCCTCATTATAACCCGAAATTTGTCTGATGTTTGCCGGCGGATTTTTAAGGCGCACCGTCTTGTTTTCAAAAATCGTCAAATCAGCATTTAAAGCCGATATATCCTCTTGATTTACAAAGCTTAAATCAAGCATCGGTTGCGTTAAAAGACAGTCTCTTATTTGCCCGATTTGTTCCAAGGTATAATCTTTTTTGAGGATTTGTACAAAATTTTGCGGCAGTTGAACCTTGTTTTTAAGCGCATCTTTTTTCAATGCCATTTGACGGAGAACAGCATTGATCATTTTTGATGAAAAAAGTCCGCATGTTTTTTTAGCGATGTTGACATATTCGTTAATGACCGCATAATCGGGTGTATTAAGATAAATAAGCTCTGTCGATGCGGCAAGCAAAATATAATTTAACACATTATATTTTTGCGCAATCTTTTTTTTGAGCAAGGTATTAAGAGCCTCATCAATCACGGCTTTCCGCCTTAAAGCCGTTAGAATCAACTCATTTGCAAAAGCCGTATCATTAGGTTTAAAATCATTTTTGAGCTCGGCAAAAAAAATCTTGCCCTCTAAAATTTTTTGCAACACCTGCACACATTGAAAACGAAGCGACATTTTTTATCTTTCATTGCATATTCCATAAGGCAAAATTTAACTGATTTGCCTTTATTTTTCAAGATAAAAAATAACAATGCATAAGAACTTTTATGTTTGACAGATCAAGCAGACGGACTATCGGTAGCGAATCGTAACAGAATTGACTTTACCCGCAACGGCATTCGCCTCATCGATGGTGTAAATACGCTTGCCCTCAAAGCCTATGATATCACCATTTGCATTTTTCATGGTTGTACTGCCATCAGCATTTTTGATGTAATAGGTGTTTGAATATTGAGTTGTTGACGGAGCGGATTGCATTGGTGCATTACGACATTGTTCAAAAAAATATTTTGTTAAGCTTGTTTTAAAAGTATCATGTTTAACTAAAATAAGACGAAAAGAGGTTGAAATGAAACTTTATCATTACGTTTTAAGGCCAAACGATGTCTTAAAAAAAGGCTTGTACTCGTTTAGTGCTCATAAAAATGCCGATTTATCTTATTATATCAAAAGAAGTAACGCCAAAACTCATGACGAGGTTTGTCAATGGATGGAAAGGTGTTTTGAAGGGCGGAGCAGGGGTGTGCGCGCTTTTACGGAACCGATTAAGTACACAAAGAACAGTATACATTGCCTTAAAGATTTTGCCGACAAATGCGACCTTTTTGAAATTGATGTCGAATCCTTAAATAAAGATGGTTTAATTGAGGCTGTTTATGTCAGTCCGTCTGTTCTGGAGCTTCAACATTTTAATAAAAATACGGTCGATGAAATTTTATATAAAATCAACGGCGTTGAAAAAATAGACTTTTCGCCGATTGATTGGAGCGTTTGTGATGACAAATTGCAACGCAGATTTGCTTTTGTGCGTTATTATTTGCTGATTATCAAAGGCGGTATCATTGATGCAAAATACTTAAAAAAAATCTGATTTTCATTGTTTTTTAACAGACATTGGCATATACTCTCTTGAGTATGGTTATATTGTGCCGTACAGCACCGAAAAGGTGCGGGGTTTTCATAAACCTTTATATCTCGTGACAGTTGGATAGCTGTCAAAACAAATTATATCCCTGACATTCGGTCGGGGTGTTGATGGTGAATGTTCAGGATTTTTTTTCTAAAGACCATCAAAGTCATTTCGAGATATATGATTTATGAACGCCCTGACCACCTTAAAAGGTGGTTTTTCTACTGTTTCATCATTTGGGGAAAAATAATGTTATATATCGCCTTTTTAATTTTTATTTGTTCATTCTTATGGGTCTGTTTTTGTCTTTATTCCTATGTTTTGAACGGATGCGGAAAATTTGCGCCGTTTGTACCGACAAATTCTAAAATCGGCAAAGATGTACGATTGATATTAAAAAATAAGCTTCAAACATCAAATAAATCACTCAAAATTGTTGATTTAGGCTCCGGGACGGGAAGCGTATTAATACCGCTTGCAAAAGAATTTCCGCAGCATCGTTTTATCGGCTATGAATGGGATCCGATTTTAATACAAATCTCAAGAAAAAAGGCAAGAGGATTGAAAAATATCGTTTTTAAGCAAAAAAATTATATGAAAGAAAATTTGTCTGTATTTAATGTTGTTTTTGCTTATGTGCTTAAAGCACAGGGCGATCAGGTCGGATTAAAACTCAAGAAAGAATTAAAACACGAAAGCTTTGTCGTCGCGGCAGATTATCCTTTATCTTATCTTAAAGAGTATAAAAGGCATAAATCTTCAAGATTTGGCATAAATGCAGAAATTTATATTTACATAATTTAAGTGCACGGATAACATAATTTTAAATGAATAATTTTAAAATCAATAATTTTTTATAACAGGGAGGCTCACTTCCAATTTATACTATTTGTCGCATAATGTTTATTATGTATACAAAACGATTTAAAAAATAAATTAGCAGAAAAAAGACTTGCATTTTGCAAGCCTTCAAAAACAAAATATTTGACATTTATCGATACCGAATTGAGACCGAATTTATTTTTCCAGCAACTTGGTTTGCTTCATCGATTGTATAAATGCGTTTTTCTGTACGATGGCCGGATGTCGCGACAATTTTTCCTTTGTTATCAACAACATATGTCACGCCGTTAATTTTCTTTATTGAGGCTTTTTTGACTTTATCGGCAAAACTTTCGCCGACATTTGTTTTGCAAACATCGACATCGCCGGTGCAGTAAATCGATTGTAAATGAATTGCGCCGTTAAAAGCGCCTTGATCAATGTTGCTGAGCTTATCTGAAATTACAATTGTGTTGACCGTAGATGCGTAAAATACATCACTTGCCATAGATTTGAGCAAATCCGGCAAGACAAGTGTTCCGATTCTTGTACCCCAAAATGCAGCTCGTCCTATCTCTTCGACAGAAACAGGTATATCAATTTTTGAAAATACACTTTCTGCAAATGCCCAAGCATCTATTTTTTTGAGTGAATCCGGTAATTTGATTTCAGGCATCTGACAGCTCATAAATGAGCCATTTCCGATTGATACCACACCCTCTGGTATTTGAACATTTTTTAAATTTAAGGCTCCTTTAAAAGCGCTATTTCCTACTGTCGTAATGCCGTGTGAAATGTCGACGGATTTAATTTGATCGATATAATCATCCCAAGGAGAACCATCTACAGCCCAGTTTGTATTAATTCCGTGTTTTTGCCCGTAATCATACATGGCACCTGTTCCTGTTATTTCAAACCGGCCGTCGCTGTAAAGTTTCCATGTACAATCATTCCCGCATTTTGTTGAAGCATCATTCGGGTCTGTTTGAGCCACAATCGTTATTTCATCACTTGCCTTTGCACTCCATGATATGATCAATCCGATAATCAAAATATATTTTTTCATATTTTTTCTCCTGTTTTTATTTTGCATGTCATTACATATTAAAAAAGCCGCGCCTTGAGGAGCGACGGGGAATCTTAAAATCATATTAGCTGAAATGACTCTTATAACCTTTAGGAAAATCCTTGGACATCCGTTACAAGTCCCCCGACTAAAATCTCGGGGATAATTGTGTTTTAAAAACAAAAAAACACCATAAAATTACGATGTATCCTATCATCGCAGCTAATAGAGCCTTAAGAAACTCCGCACCCTATCAGGGTACTTGATAAAAAAGCCTAAACTTTCTTATCTGCCTTTAACTATAACATAAAAAAACAGCCCCAGTCAAGCATAAAAATAATTTTTATGCTTGATGTATGAAAATTGAGATAATTAAAAAATTATCTTTCTTCTTTCACTGCTTTGATATTGCGTAGAAAATCGTTATTTAATTCTAAATCTTCCAAATCAATCGGCAGCTTATGACGCCAATTGGGGTATTTGTCCCTGTCTGTCCCAGGCAAGTTTTGCAATTCTTCAACGCCCAAAATATCCTCAAGTTGTAAAATCACAACTTTACTTTGAGATTTAGCAATCAAAGTATGCACGGCCTCAGTTAAACCTTCAGGATAACCTTCACCATATAAATAGTTGTTTTTTCGTAAATTATCTTTCGGCCAAACGCTATTTTCATCCAAAACTTTTAAGAGCTTTAAGCGCTCATCTTCGCGCTCTTTATACAAACGCGTACGCTCGTTTTCATCAATCATTTTAAGTTTATATTTTAGCTCTATTTCATAGCCGAACCACCACATTTTAAGCGGAGGCATATCGTGCGTTGCAACAGATACAAATGCCTTCTTCGGATAATATTCGGGAGCCTTGAAATCGCCCATACCGCAATTCCAGCGTTCTGCCCATAAAACACTCATGGAATAAATATCGTTTTTATCCAATGTTTCAACAAAACCGTCAGGCACATTTCCGATACTCTCACCCACAATCAAACATTGATTTAGTACACTTTCAAGCGCCACGAGAGCGAGCATATCTTCAAAATTGTAATAAATATATGTTCCTTCATTGCCATCATCCTTAATCATAAAAAGACGCATCAAGCTCATCACATGATCCATACGAAGTGCACCGGCATACTTCATATTGGCACGCAAAATTTCTAAAAACGGCGCATAAGCACAATCTCGCAAATGTTGCGGATCAAAAGCCCCTAAGCACCATTTTTGTCCTTGCGGAAAAAACATATCGGGCGGAGCGCCTGCCCCTGTGCCCTTAATATAGGAATCCTTATCCGACCAAAGCTCGGCACTGTCTTTTGATACACCGACAGGCAAATCGCGATAAAGCCCTATTTTCATTTTAAGTTTTTTGATGTATTCAGCCGCATCTTCAAATTGTCTTGAGGCCTCAAACTGCAAAAATTTGAAAAATTCAATTTCATCCGAATGGGTCTGTTCAAAAATAGCAATATCCATCGGATCTTGATTTTTAAGTCCTTCAGGCCAAGCTTGCCAGCCACCCCAAACACTTTTGCATTTTTCATGATAAATAGCCTGATATAGTGCAAAAAGATGCAATCGTGTACCACCTTCTTTTTTAAACTTTTCAAAAGCTTTTATCGGTTTTTGATATGTTTTGAATATTTCACTCAAAGCATTAATTTTTATATTATAAACATTTGTATAATCAATTAAATTTGTTTTTTTTACTTTATCGATTTGCGCGGCATGATGGGATTTGATTCTTTCATTAAAACCAGCTGTTTTTTCAACATCAATATAAATCGGATTTAAGAAAAAACGGCTGATTGAGGCATAAGGACTTGCATTTTCAGGAAAATCATGCGATAGGACATTAATCGGGTTAAGACCAATAATATCTGCACCATTTTTGGCCGCAAGAGTTGCAAAATTCTTTAAATCCGTAAAATCACCGACACCCCAGTTGCGCTTGCTTTTCAATGAATAAAGTTGCAGAGCAAAACCCCATATTTTTTTTCCTTCTATTTCGTGCGGTACATAGCATTTTTCCGGAGCAACCGCTAAAACGCTGTGGTAGACCCTACCCTTTACCTTGAGTCTTAAATCATAATAGCCGATTTTAAGACAATCTTTGATTATTAAGACTTGTTTTTGGTAAATTTGGCCATTGATTTCTTTTTCAAGAGCTTTAAAACATTCAAAGCTCAGAGTTTTATATTGTTTTTTTCCTTGGGGACTGAAGCTTAAATCAAAAATTGATGATGCATCATTTTTTGCAACATAGACATCAATTTGAAGGTTATTTTGACGCACAACATATACCGGAGCCACAACCTCATCATAACACCTGTTATCCAGCATTTCACATGATTTTTGAACAGCTTGTTCGCTTGAAACATCCATTCCAAATTGACAACACATAAATTTAAGCAATTCGTCAGGCACGTGACATTCATTCATCCCTATAGCTGAAAAGGTCGTTGCAATGCCTAATTTTTTTGAAAGTTCATCAAGTTTTTGCGTCATTTTTACCTCACTTTGTTATTTCTATCGCAAATATTGTTTCTGACGGAAAATCAATTTGTTGTCCGCTTATCTTTTTATTTAACATTAAATTGTCATCTGTTGAGAATAACAATTTAAAATGCCCTGCTTTTTTTATTACAGGAAGTGTCCATTTTATAGTCTGATTTGAAGCATTTAAGGCGGTATAAAGCAATTTTTGCCCATCATAGGCCAAATATGCAATTGCTTTTTTATCAGCATTCTGCCAATCAGAAACCTTAAATTCTTCACCTTTTTCATTAAACCATGCCAAATCTTTATAAGGCGAACTTTTTTCTTTTATTCCTTCAAAAAAGTTTGTTTTTTCAAATATTTGAAGGCTGTTTCTTAATTTAATCAATCGCCGAACGAAAGGCGCAAACGCATACCCCTCTTTGGTAATGGCATCCCATGCAATATAGCTTAAAATATTGTCTTGATTATACGGATTATTGTTACCCATCTGCGTTTTTAAAAACTCATCTCCGCTTAAAATCATCGGTGTCCCGAAAGAAAAGAGCAATGTTGCCATTAAATTTTTTGCGCGCTTAATGCGTTTTTGACGTATATCATCAGAAGCAAGAACACCTTCAATACCTGAATTTGAACTGAAATTTTCGTTTGTACCGTCTTGATTGTGTTCTCCGTTTGCCTCATTATGTTTTTGATCAAAACTAACCAAATCATAAAGGCAAAAACCATCATGCGCTGTAATAAAATTGACGCTAGAGAAAAGGTTTCTGTTGTGATAGCCGAAAATATCACTTGAACCGGCAATACGACTTGCGAGTTCTCCGATCTGACGATTATCTTCACGCCAAAAACGCCGGACAACATCACGGAATCTGTCATTCCACTCAAAAATACCGGCACCGAAAGCACCGATTTGATAACCGTCATATCCGATATCCCACGGTTCTGCAATCAATTTAACCGTACGCAAAATTTCATCTTGTTTTAAGGCTTTTATAAATGCATTGTTGTGCTTAAACTCCATAGGTTCTCGACACAAAGATGCCATTAAATCAAAACGAAACCCGTCAATATGATAATTTTTTACAAAATATCTCAATGAATCAGTCACAAGGCGTAAAACATTGACGTTATTAACGTTAAAACTTGCTCCGCAACCGGTGCTGTCAAAATAAAATCGCTTGTTTATTTTATCCAAGACATAGTAACTTTCATTATCAATACCGCGATAACAAAGTGTCGGTCCTAAATGGTTGCCTTCTATCGTGTGGTTGTATACAACATCTAAAATCACTTCTTTAGCGTTTTTGTGAAAGGCTTTGACAACATCTTTCAGGTCATTTTGATTTTCATCTTTTAAATAAGCATTTTCGAGTGCAAAAAACGATAACGTTTCATAGCCCCAATAATTTATCCGATTATCTCTTTTGGTATCCGCACAAAAGGCAAATATCGGCATCAGTTCGACAGAAGTAACACCAAGCCATTTAATATAAGTTTGTATCTCTTTGGATGCAAGCGCAATCAGTTTTCCCTTGTCTTTATCTTTGGCTTTTGGAAAAAGAGCGGTGTAGCCTTTGGCATGGAGTTCATAAATCAGCGTTTTTTCAGGTGCAATATCAGGTTTTGCATCATCTTCCCAGTCATAATTATCTTGAATAACAACAGATTTTGGCACATATGGCGCACTGTCAAGCGTTGAAAACGACAAATCCTGATCCGGACTGTCAACATCATAGCCGAAAATTGCTTTATGCCATATTAATTTTCCTGTCAACTTTTTAGCGTAAGGATCTATTAACAGTTTGTTTTTATTAAATCTTTTACCTTCCAATGGCAAATAAGGACCATCAACGCGATAACCGTAAATTTGCCCCGGTTTAATCCCTTTGAGATAAATATGCCAAATACCGGCCGTATTTTCTTTAAGCTCAATTCGGCAAAGTTCTTTTTTGCCTGACGTATCAAACAAGCAAAGAAAAACTTTGACGGCATGTGCCGAAAAAAGTGCAAAATTTGTCCCCTGCCCGTCAAACGTTGCGCCTAACGGGTATGGTTTTCCTTTGTCTTGTTTTAAGATTTTCATATCTGATATCTACCTCACCGGTTTAATCACAATTGTTGAAAGCGGGGGCAATGTAACTTCAATGGAATAAGGTTTCATATTCCAACCCTGCATTGAAATATAAATTTCGCCTTCATTTCGAACCCCGCTTCCGAAGTAAGAAGGGTCATCACTGTTGAAAATTTCCTGATACTTACACGGTTCAAACACCCCTACCCTGTAATTATGGCGAACAACAGGTGTAAAATTGCATATTACAATCAGATAATTGTCCGGATTATGGCCTTTTCTGATAAACGAAATGACGCTGTCATCCGAATTAGAGTGTTCAATCCATTCAAATCCTTTATAGTCAAAATCTTCTTCATAAAGAGCGCTGTTGCCCTGATACATCAGGTTTAAATCGCGTACGCAATTTTGCATTCCCTTATACATCGGATATTCTAATAAATGCCAGCGCAAGCTTTCGGCGCTGTTCCATTCCCAATCTTGGCCGAACTCACAGCCCATGAACAAAAGTTTTTTACCCGGATGTGTCCACATAAAGCCGTAATAGGCACGTAAATTTGCAAATTTTTGCCATTCATCACCCGGCATTTTAGAAAGCATAGAACCTTTGCCGTGTACAACCTCATCGTGTGAAATCGGCAAAATAAAGTTTTCGTTAAATGCATATAAAAGCCCGAAAGTGAGCATACCGTGGTGGTATTTGCGGTGCACGGGCTCATGACTGATGTATTTGAGCGTATCATTCATCCAACCCATATTCCATTTATAACCAAAGCCTAGGCCGCCCATACTTGTCGGTCGAGAGACCATCGGCCAAGCCGTCGATTCTTCAGCCACGGTCATGATGCCTTGGTTTTCACCATAGGCCAACTCATTCATTTTTCTTAAAAACGATATGGCTTCTAAATTTTCATTACCGCCGTAACAATTCGGTATCCATTCGCCGTCTTTTCTGGAATAATCCAAATAAAGCATAGAAGCTACGGCATCTACACGCAAACCATCGATATGATATTCTTTGAGCCAAAACAGCGCACTTGCACACAAAACATTGTTAACTTCCGTTCGGCCGTAATTATAAATTTTTGTGCCCCAATCTTTGTGCTCGCCTTTTTTTGGGTCAGCATGTTCATAAAGGCATGTTCCGTCAAAACAGCAAAGTCCGTGCGCATCTTTCGGAAAATGCGCCGGCACCCAATCCATAATGACCGAGATACCCGCTTGATGGAACCGGTCAATCATGTATTTGAAATCATCTGGCGTTCCAAAGCGTGATGTCGGCGCAAAAAGTCCCGTCACCTGATAGCCCCATGAAGCGTCTAAAGGATGCTCACAAAGCGGTAAAAATTCTACATGCGTAAAGCCCATATTGACGACATACGGCACGAGATAATCTGCAAATACGCGGTATGTCAAAAAGTTTTCGCCGAATGTGCCTTTTCTGCGCCATGATCCCAAATGCACTTCGTAAATTGAAATCGGCTTGTCAAAAGTATTGTGACTTTCGCGTATTTTCATCCATTCATCATCTCCCCAACGATATCTGTCTATATCATAAACAACAGACGCCGTCTTTGGTCTGACTTCGCTGTAAAAAGCAAACGGATCGGATTTAAGCAATATATTGTCGTTTGCTGTTTTGATTTCGTACTTATAAACACAGCCCTGAGCAATATCGGGGATAAAAATATCCCACAAACCGCAAGAAGGATGCTTGCGCATGACATTGCGTCGCCCGTCCCAAAAGTTAAAATCCCCGACGACCGAGACACGTTTGGCATTAGGTGCCCAAACGGCAAACGAAACGCCTTTGACGCCGTTCATTTCAATTTCATGTGCGCCGAGTTTTTTATATATTTCATGGTGATTACCTTCGGAAAAAAGATACTCATCAATATCACCTAAAGTTGATCCGAAACGATAAACATCTTCGGCCTCATAGGTTTGACCTTTATCATTTTCAATCAAAAAGCGATAAGAAAAATCATTGACCTTGCCAAACTCAATTTGATAAAAGCCGCGCTCATCAAGTTTGGTCATTTGCCCTAATTTTTTGCCGTCTTCAGATATGACTTCCACTTTTGCGGCATGCGGCAAAAAAGCACGGATAAAGATATTTTTTGAGCCTTTATCTTTATGCGGGCCTAAAACGGCAAAAACATTGTCGTGATTACCCTCGATAATTGCGTTCATTTCGTCTTGATTGAGCAGATTTTTCATGCTTTTTAATCCTTTTGATTTAAAAATAATGCGTGTATTTATTTTATCTATAAAAGATTTGATATTTTTTTCAAGCATTTTAGGCGACTTTTCAGCCGCTATTTAACAATAAATAAAAAAACTCAAAGACCGTTTGCAAAAGACGATCTTTGATATCTTATGAACGCCCTCTTTTTTTGCGCTTTATTTTTTCAAATATCGGCAATTCATCCAATTCGTTGATGGTCTTTTCATCAATTTGTTTGCCGCTTGTGTGGGTTTTATGTCCTGTTTGCTTTGTATTTGCAACCTCAGTGATTTTTTCTATCAGATTATAATCTTTATCAATCAGGCAATATTGATTGATTCCTTCAGGCGCAATGTCCGTGCGTCCGTCCATGCCCGGATAAATCTTTTTAAGTGCAAAAAATGTCGAGATATCTTCTTTATCTTGAGCCGGTGCAATCCCCTTTGGAGAAAGGATAAAGTTGTCACCATTTGAAGCAAAATATGACGAAATATCAATGTCTTGCATTAAATCTTTCGTTGCCAGCCTCTGTTCGTTTGAACCGTGTATCGGTAAAATCATCATTTTTTGTGTATCAACAACGGTTTTGATATCTTCCATCCAATCTTTAAGCTCTTGTGCATTGATATGGCCGCTGTCCTGCATTTGAAGTGTTTCAATATAGCTTTGATCCATACCGTTTGGCGTTGTAACGACTTTTGCTCCCTGACTTGCACAAAGTTGATAAGCTGTCCGTCCGCAATCACCCGTCACCGCAACAATATCTCTTTGACGAGCAAGAACCAAATAATCACTTGAAAGTTGAATATCAGGATGCAATCCGAGCGCCATTTTTACAAATGAGGACATCCATATTTGCGATGTCGGTGTATCTGATATATTATTGTTGTACTCATCCAAACCTTGGAAAAACGCGCCGGTGTCAACAAAATATTTCTTCTTAATGCTTTTATCTGACATATATTCTTGAATATTGCCGTGGTAAATCACATCGTTATATTTGTCATAACCGCACAATTTCATGGCATTAAGCGGAATTTTTAATCCCTGCCCGTCAAAAAACACCTTTGTGCCGAGCAGCCTTGCATTTTCAAAATCAATCGCAATATTGTTCCAGCTGTATGCGATAACAGGTGAAATGATGAAATTACGTTCATCGTATTTTTTGCAAACAGCATTTGTATTTTCAACACATTTTTCAAGACCGAGGCGCTTTAAACCTGAAGACGAAGTTGATGTTGAATCAATCTCAAAAATCGTCATCGGTGCCGGCTTGTCTTTAAGCATCTTTAAGTGCGCTTTTTGATCCATGGCATGGCCGATAGGCATCTCAGGTGTTGTTAAAAAGTCACCATAATCAACAACGCGAACATGCGGTTTATTGTCAACAAATGTGCGCACCATAAATCCCAAAGCATCGACAGCGCTGTGACTGACATAAAACGGTGTCACCTCAATATCACCAATTTTGACTTCGTGATAATCTTTTGTTCGGATAATCTCAGGAGATATCATTGCCTCTTTGGCAAAAGATAATCTGATACAATGAGCCGTATATTCACTGGTATAAATCGGCGGTAACTTATAGCCCATTTTGACAATATCAATCAATGCGCCGATATGATCCTGATGGGTATGCGTGATAAAAAGTGCGTCAACCTGTTTTGGCGCCTTTTGCGGCTCATTTTGTTTAGAATCACGCTTTTGAAAGTATTTATCAATATTCGGATAAACAATTGAAAATTCGCTCCCGTACGGCACAAAAAGCGAACCTAAATCAATCATCACACGTTTTGTCTGGTCTTTTTCGTTTGTATGTTCAATCACCTGACAATTGGCGCCGATTTTGTCTTTATTCAGTCCGCCGATAAAAGTCAAGATTGTTTTAGATTTTTGCTGTGCCATCAAATACCTCACTTTTTGTTGATTATATCCTATTTTTGACAAAATGCAATATTTTTTTGAGCCTCGTTGAATATTTTTATCGAATGATTATTTATAAGGCAAATTGGAGGTTATTAAAAAATGTCGAATGTGATTAAATTTGTGATAAGTTTTGCGCTTGTTGCCGTCACGGCGGCACTTTCTTCGTACCTGAGCTATTTAGGTGTTGATACTTTTTATCAAAATTTGACTTTGCCGCCGCTTAATCCGCCAAATGGTATTTTTTCGATTGTTTGGCCGATTTTGTACGTTTTGATGATTGTTTCTTTTTATATGGTCTTAAATCATGATGACAACAAAAAAGCCATTGTTTTGTTCATAGGCCAATTAATTTTGCACATTTTGTGGTGTTGGCTCTTTTTTGCTAAGGGTCTGTTTATGTTCGGCTTTGTTGATATTGTTTTGCTTGATTTGATGGTTTATGCAATGATCAAAAGTTTTCACGAGCTTAACCATACGTCAGCATATTTACAATACCCGTATTTGTTGTGGCTTTTGTTTGCAACATACCTTAATGCAGGCGTGTGGTATTTAAACGGTGCAAATCTTGGCTAAAAAAGAGGGCTCAGCCCTCTTTTTTAGCTGTACCGAATCGAAAAGGTGTTTGTCTTTCCAGCGACTTGGTTGGCCTCATCGATGGTATATATGCGCTTGACGGGCTTAGATTCTGAATTGCTGGATTCATTTACCGTTTTTTTGTAGTGATCAGTTATCTCTTGACCATCTACATATAAGAATTCTTCTGTGTACAATAAATTTAAATTTTCATCGTACGTGTTTTCTATTTTTCTTTCAACTTCAGACTGATAATCATATTGAAATAATTTATCAGCATAATTGTTTTGTATCCCATTCATATCACAATAGTCAGCATAAGCAGAGGATTGGGCGTCATCATAAACAGCCATAACACATCGTTGACTAATCAGATTTCCTTTTGTATCATAAGTTTTCCAAACACCACATTCATAGAGGCCTCCAGAGCAATCCGTATTATCCTGTTTGTATACGACCTTTCCATCCGATGTTGTTTTTGTATAAACGGAATAATCTTCACTATCATAATTCCACTCTTCTTTTGAGACAAGGGAATTATTTAATGATTCTTTTAAAGAGAGGTATTAAAAGGTTTGCGTTAATGATGCTCTGAAGAATTTGATTTAAGTCCGAAAAATCCCATTTTTTTATGATTTTGAAAAATTTGGATTGCAGACCATATACTTAAAGCGATATCTGCAATGGCAGATGGATAAGCTTTGATATAAAAATCGTGTATACACCATAATCCAAGATTGAAGATAACAGCCCAACGCATTTGTTGTTCGTTTTTTGTAAAAAATATCAAAAGTGTATATATTGTCGATGCTGCAATTGGAAGCCAGCCGAATACGCCGATATTATTAACGTATAACCCTATAAGTATACACAGGCCACATAAAACAAGGGTTATTTTATTCGTTAATTTATTTTTATAGCTCAAGACATTGCGTAAAAGTGATATTAAATTTGTTACAAGTGATGCGTATGCGTAAAGCGCTATGCTTGCTAAAACACAAAATATTGTATCGACAATTTGCCACCAAATCAGCGATGATTTGCTTTTTTTGACAACGGATACGGCAATACATATAACCGACAATAGGCAAAAAAAGTTTCCAAGAATAAGCGACATCGACTGATGACCAATATTATCTTAACTTATACTGAAGCATTGTTTTATAAAGTTTGTATCTTGCTATATCTTTTTCTGAGCCTTTTAAACCCGAACTTGCTTCATTAAGTTCTTGTTCTTTTCGAGCTAATCTATCGGGATAATTGTTATAAATTTCCACATCATGACCATCTTTTCTAAGATAAAATGATTCGCGGGATTCGCTTTTATCTTTGCCTCTTAAAGAATTATCATAAATGAGGGTCACTCTATCACCTTCACGCGGTATGTATCCGCTTTTTAACAGAGTTTCCGAAGATAATTCATAACCGATTGTAGAACCGCAAATTTGTTTGATATCAAATACGGCATAATCACCAATCATTTCAACATCTGTCACAAAACCGCAATGAACGAATTGATCTTTTGCTCGTTGGCGCAATTCTTTAACTTTTTCATTATTTCTTGCTCTAAATCCGCCCTCTAAATATTCTGCTCTTTCGCGATAAAAACGCATATTGTCAGGTGTATATTTTACAGCATCATGTCTTTCGATATATTCAAGCATTTCCCAACTTTCGATAATTTCCAGACGATTAACAAATGATCCCATGAGATTTTCCTTTCAAATATAAGTTTTCGTTTCTGATTCAACTGTAACAAAAGGTACGTTTAAATTGACCAGTCTAAAAACGTAAAAAAATGACAAAAAATATTTTTTAAATGCAAAAGCAACCCTTATTTTAAGAGTTTTAGAATAAAATTGTCAAAAATTATAAATTTCTCAAAAAAACTGTTGACTTTAAACGTACCTTTAAATTGACCAGGTTTTAATGTCATCATGAAAGTATTATCAAGCCTTTTAGATAAGTCTTTCATCAAATAAAAAGCTCAAAAAAAATCAAAAATTTATTGCACTTGGAACAAAAATCATTTATGAAGAAAGGAAATATTTAAGGAAAGTTTGATGACAGATCTAAGTTTGATACGAAATTTTGCAATTATTGCCCATATTGACCACGGCAAATCAACGCTTGCCGACCGTATGATTGAATATTGCGGCGGACTAACTGCGCGCGAGATGACCGAGCAGGTTTTAGACAGTATGGATATTGAAAAAGAGCGAGGGATTACCATCAAGGCGCAAACCGTTCGTTTGAATTATCATGCCAAAGACGGCAAAACCTATCAGCTCAATTTGATGGATACGCCCGGACATGTTGACTTTTCTTATGAAGTATCGCGTTCGCTTGCCTCGTGCGAAGGGAGTGTTTTGGTTGTGGATGCAACACAGGGCGTTGAAGCGCAAACGCTTGCAAACGTTTATTTGGCCATTGACAATAATCATGAAATTCTACCTGTCTTAAACAAGGTCGATTTGCCCTCTGCCGATGCCGAGAAAGTCAAACAGCAAATTGAAGATGTGATTGGTCTAGACGCCTCAAATGCGATTGAAACATCAGGCAAAACAGGTTTGGGCGTGCCGGAGCTTTTGGAAGCGATTGTTGAAAAACTGCCCGCGCCCCAAGGCGATAAAGACAAACCATTAAAAGCGCTTTTGATTGACAGTTGGTATGATTCGTATTTAGGTGTGATTATTTTGGTGCGTATTCATGACGGCGTTTTGAAAAAGAAAACAAACATCAGGATGATGTCAAACGGAGCAACATATTTGGTCGATAAAGTCGGTATTTTCACTCCGAAAATGCAAGATGTTGAAGCCTTATATCCGGGTGAGGTCGGGTTTATTACGGCAAGTATCAAATCGGTCAGCGATACATCGGTCGGTGATACCATCACAGACAACAAAACGCCCTGCGATGCACCGCTTGAAGGTTTTAAGCCATCCGTTCCTGTTGTGTTTTGTTCTATTTTCCCGACAGATTCAAGCCAGTATGAAGCCTTAAAGGATGCGCTTGCAAAACTCAAACTCAATGATGCGAGCATTGATTATACCAACGAAAATTCAGAGGCTTTGGGTTTGGGGTTCAGATGCGGCTTTTTGGGACTTCTTCATATGGAAATTATTGAAGAACGAATCGGACGCGAATTTGATTTGGATATCATCACAACGGCGCCGTCTGTGGCCTACAAAATCCATCTTTCGGACGGCACGGATATGATGCTCCACAATCCCGCCGATATGCCAGATTTATCGACCGTTCGCTCTATTGAAGAACCGATGGTAAAGGCAACAATCTTGGTGCCTGACAATTATTTGGGCGCTGTGTTAAAGCTTTGCACCGAGCGCAGAGGTGAACAAGTCGAGCTGACTTATGTCGGAAGCCGTGCGATGGTGGTTTATAATATCCCATTAAATGAAATCGTTTTCGATTTTTATGATCGCCTGAAATCCATCACAAGCGGTTACGCAAGCTTTGATTATGAACTCACAGGCTATCAGGAATCGGATTTGGTCAAAGTGCAGATTTTAATCAATGAAGAACCTGTTGACGCCTTGGCATTTTTAACGCACAGAAGTGAGGCCGAATCCCGCGGGCGCCAAATCTGCGAGCGTTTGAAAGACTTAATCCCGAGACATTTGTTCAAAATTCCGATACAGGCGGCCATCGGCGGTCGTATTGTTGCACGTGAAACGATTTCAGCACTTCGAAAAGATGTGACGGCAAAATGTTATGGCGGCGATGTAACGCGTAAACGCAAACTTCTTGATAAGCAGAAGAAGGGCAAACAACGTATGCGCCAGTTCGGCAAGGTCGAAGTCCCTCAGTCTGCATTTATTGAAGCTTTGCGTATCGGAGACGATTAGGTTATCGGCAATTTTATAATTAGCAAAAAAGCAGAGGAAAATAAAACACAATTCCTCTGCTTTTAATAAGGTTTTATCTCAAGCAACATTAAATTATTTAAGAAAATTTATATCTCAAATTTTATCTATGTTCTTCATTACTTCTAATTTGTTTTAAATCAATAGTTGATTGACTGAAATCTTGTTTTGATGAAGAATGTTCTGTCGCTTTGCCTAAACCGCGCATTTTCATCATTGCCTGATAAAGCTCTTTTGAAGACATATCTTTACCTGAGGGTGCATTATTTCTGATTTCTTCCTTTAAGGAAAGTATATCAACGCCCGTATTGTTTTCAATATCTTTTACACCGGATGTCTCACGCGCAGTTTGTTTTAATTGAACTTCTTCATGCAACTGGCTTTGAATTTTTTCCTGAGCCGGTTTATATAATGCCTCTAATTTTTCAAACTCGCTGATTTCATAGGCATTTTTTTCTTTATCAAAATAAACAAATTTTCCGCCGTCATAACTTTCTTTAGCACTGTAAGCATCTGCCCAAAGCTCTTGCGCCAGCTTAAATGAATTGACTTCCCGAATGATTGGATCATTTTGGTATTTTGAGGCAAATTGATTGATAAATTTATTTGCATTTTCATATGCTTTTTTCTTTTCTTCAATTCTCTTGGCTTCTGCTTGTTTTTCTTTCTTGCTCATAAAAAGTCTTTTTATACCTTTTGTCGGTTGTTCTTTTGATTCAAAGAGCGTAACGTTTTTTTGTTGTGCTTTGTCTGAAGCCAAAGCCATAATTTGATCATACGAGCAATACTCACAAGCAGGACATCCACGCAAAAATTCTCTCATTTCATCAAGTCGTTGAAATTTGTCATTAATAATCTCAGCTTCTCTTTCTTTTTTTAAGGATTGTTCATGGTCTTTTTTTAGCCTTTCTATTCCTTCTCGTTTTGCATCAAGATACCATGTACCGCGTGCGACAATTTCATCAGGAGTAATTTCTTTATTATCAGACCAAGTACTATTTGTTTTATATTCCAAGCCTTCTTTTGCAATCCCTTCCAAATGCGATTTAAAACTCATCAGATTTTCTTTATAAACATTTTCTATGCTTGAGCTCATATATAAGCGATGTTCTTCTAAAAGCCCTTTTTTTGCTAAATCCTCAGCCATTTTATCGATATATTCTTCTTTCATATTGATTCTCCTATGATTAAGTTTGTTAAAAAAAGTCGCACCTTTGAGAGCAACGGGGAATTGAACAATCATACAAGCTGGAATGACTTCCGTGGTCTTTAGGTTTAAACCTTGTACATACGCCACAGATCCCCCGACTTTTCGGGGATAAATGTTGTTTAAAACAAAAAAACAACACTATAAAACACAGTGTTATCCTCACTGCAGCTTGTAGAGCTGTTCAAAGCTCCGTGCCCTTATCTGGCACTTGACAGATAAATTACTTCACCTGTCATGCCTTAATTTTGGCATATAAATAGACAAATGTCAACATATTTTTGGATATTTTTTGAAAGAAAATTATTTTTTTATCGGCATTTTGCCGTTATGCCCGCCGTAGCCCTGACCGATTTTGCGGCCGATACTTTCAATCTTCATACCGATGCATGTACGGCACTGCAAGGGCTTTTCATCAACACAAATTTTGCCCGGATAAAGCTCATAAAACTTGCGATATTCACCTTCGGTCACATTCGGCATCACAACATTGGCTCCGGCTTGAAGCGCCATAATACGACCCATCGGATGTAAACTTTCCATCGCCGTTGTCGCCGGAATATTGATGTCTTTCATCATAAGGCGCATAACAGACATTGTGCGTAGTGCAAGACTTAAAGTTCCGCCTTTTTCATTTTTTAAAGGAGTTTCTTGGTGCGGAATAAATGGTCCGATACCGGCCATATCAATTCCGATTTTTTGTAAAAAGAGCAAATCATCGGCGATAGACTCTATCGTTTGCCCCGGAAGTCCGACCATAATACCTGATCCAAGCTCATAGCCAAGCTCTTTAATCATCATTAAGCACTCATATCGCCTGTCCCAACTCATCAATGGATCAAGTTTATGATAAAGGTCTTTATCAGTCGTTTCGATACGCATTAAATAACGGTCGGCACCCGCATTGCGAAAAGCCTTATATTCGGCATATGTACGCTCCCCGATACTTAGCGTAACAGCAACATCAAATTTTTTAATCGTTTCAATGATGCGGCACATCCGGCTTGTGTCATAATATAAGTCTTCACCCGATTGCATCACAATGGTTTTAAAACCCATATTTGCGGCATTTTGTGCCGTTTTTATTAATTCTTCTTCGCTCATACGATAACGAACGGCTTTTGCATTGCCTTTTCTTATACCGCAGTAAAGACAATTGTTGCGACAGATGTTTGAAAACTCAATCAAACCTCTCAGATGCACCTCATCGCCGACGTATTGACGGCGCACATCATCAGCCATTTTGAAAAGAGATTTTTCATCACCTGCTGTTAGAAGATTTAATATTTCTTTTTTATTTATCATATAGTTATTTAATTAAATTAAACTAAGATATAAACAATGAAATTCTATTTTACGCGATTGATAACCTCAGTTGTCACATCTTCAACATAAGGCGTCTTGACCGCCACGACATCACGTAAAAAAATGGTTGAAGCACCCTTTTCTTTGGCAATTTCCGCCAAGGCGATATTGACTTTATCTGTCAAATCCTTCACCTTCTTTTCATAGCCCGCAATCAGCTCATCACGTTTGAGGCGTAAATTGCTGAGATACATCTGAGAAAAATTTTCTTTTACTTTGGCATCTTGAAGGGATTTAATCTTCTTTTCTGCTTCTAAAAGTTCATCGTTGAGTTTGACAATCTCAGCTTCAAATTTTTGTTTTTCTTCTACAATATTGAGGGTCATTAAGACCTCTTCTAAATTATAGATATAAACTTTTCGGCTGTTTTCGATGGCAACAGTCGTCTTTTGGTTTGCAATATGATTTTGCAACAAAAGACCGAAAAAGCCGGCATAAAGCACAGCAATCGCACAAATTGTTAAAACAGACCGTCTTTTTTGAAATTGATTTTCCATCATAAAAGCTCCTTAACAGTGTTGAACAAAAAAAGGGAGAGGAAGAACTCCCCTCCCCTTAGCTTTCATTAAATGATGATTACCAAGACCAGGTAACACCCAAGCGGTAAGCCACATCTCTTGAGTTGCCCCATGCCGCACCGGCATTAAGCATCACATTGTCGTTGATGTGGTGGAAACCACCGATGGCCATTGCCGTGTGTCCGCTGTAAGCACCCGTACCGATAGACAGTGAGGTATTGCCTGCTGCTCTCGGGTTCGGAACCAAAGCTGACATTGCAGCCATTGAAGCCATACCACGGTTGAAGTCACGCTTCAAATCACGTACATCTTCTTCAACACGATACAAGTTGCTATCAAGTGTTCTGACAGCACCGGAGAGGTCATCGCCTGCAGCCACATAATGTGCAGAACCGAAGTTCATATCGCCCATCTGATCACCGACAGATCTCAAAGCAGCGGCCACACTGGTCTGTGCTTGTGTATTGATGTCAGCATTCTTTGAGCCGATAGCACTTCTGTCACCGATGGCTTCATCAAGCTGATCCAAGTTGGCATTAACCGTATTGGTGCTTGTGATGTTGCCTTTAGCCGCAGCTGCAGCAGTACCGATATTGGAAGCAACTTGATCAACGGCACTTACGAGGTCGTTGTAAGCCACACCCGCATCATACTTCACAGCTTTTGCCGTGGTGATTGTACCGGTCCATTTACCGTCAGCAGCAAATGTTCCGCCTGTAGCTGTTTCAACGTTGGTTGCCAAGCTATCAATAGCAGAAGCAACATCAGCAACGCTGGTCACACCATGCGTACCATTCAAAGCAGCCAAGTTACCGACTGTCTTAGCAACGGTTGCATTTGTAGCCATCGTGCGTTTTGCCTGATCATCAACAACACCGTTGGTAATAGCGGCAGCGCCTTGATCCATCGCGGCAACATAGCTGTCACCGTCAAATGTCAAAGCCGTGGTCTTTGTCGTACCGCTAACAGCCATATCGCCTGTCACAAAAGTGTTGTGCAAGTAAGAAGTACCGGCAACGGCAAAGTTCTGACCGACAGTCGAATCACCTGTCACGGCCATATCGCCTGTCACAGAAGTGTTGTGCAAGTAAGAAGTGCCGGCAACGGCAAAGTTCTTGCCAACAGTCGAATCACCTGTCACGGCCAAATCACCATCAACATGGGTGTTCTTCAACCAAGATGTACCATACACACCCAAGTCACCCTGAGTTGTTGTGTTACCACTGCCATCAACAGTGAAGTTGCCGGCGGCAGCGTTAAATGAACCATCTGACGCATTAACGGTAAACTTGTCAACACCAACATAAACATTACCTGTCGAACCAACTTGGAATTCTGTTCCGTTCTCACCGGCATTTAATCTTCCTTTGATGGTCGTGTCGCCGTTTGTAGCGACATTGAAATCACCGGAAGCAATGGTCATTGAACCATCAGATCTTGCGATGAACTTATCAATGCCAAGGTAAACGTTACCTGTTGTACCGACTTGGAATTCTGTTCCAGTTGCACCGGCATTCAAGCCACCCTTAATGGTTGTTGTTCCTGTAATATCAGCACCACCTGAGGTAATGGTCAGTTTATCCTTCATTGAGGTTGCCCCTGTTTCGCTAACAGTGAAGTTGCCGTCAGCAACAGACAACGTACCCATTGTTTCGATATTGCCATCGTCGTTGACGTCAAATACTTGCGTATACGTTCCGTCACCATCATCGGAGAATACACCTAAACCATGGGTCGATGAAACCATACCATCAACAAAGATATCATTATTAACTGTCAACATATCTTTTGTTGTATCAGTTGCATCACCATAAAGTTTTCCGGTCACTGAAGCTGTCTTAATTGTCACATTGGTTGTGCCGTTAGACATGACCAAGTCACCTTGAACTTTTGTATCCTGCAAGTTTGTCTGACCGACAACGCTGACGCCGTCAGATGTGACGTTAAAGCTTGTTGACTTACCATCACCCGTGTTTTCTGCTGTCACGGACAAGGCTGAAACAGGTGTTCCTGCCGTTGCGCCAGTTGCAGAAATTGTTGTTGCACCGGCTTTTAATGTACCGACAGTTGCTTTGCCTGTCACGCTCAAATCTTTGACATTTGTCAAATCATTGCCGTTCATATCCAAAGCATTTGATGTACCTGTGATAACATTTGCATCACCAATCTTCAATGTACCTGTTGAGGCATTGCCTGAAACATCAAAGCCCTTGCCTGTTGTACCAACAGTAAAGCTGTTTGCAATCACGCCGCTGTCAACAACCAAATTACCTGAAGCATCAGCATTCAATGCGACATCAGCCGTACCATTGACAAGGGTCAAACCTTTAACATTTGTCAAAGCATTATTGCCCATATCAAGTGTATCAGCAGAACCGCTGATGGCATTTGCCGCACCAAGCGTCAAGTTATGATCAACTTTGATATTACCACCATTGTCGATGACAACCTGGCTACCTGATGTTGCACCAAAGGTGTTTGAAGCATTGTTAAACTGCGTTGCACCCGTAAAGGTTGGCGACGGTTCAACAGTGGGAGCAGGTTCCGTGATAACGAAGGACGTACCTGCCGGCGCTTTAGCTGTCGCACGCGGTAAGCAAGTCGTCATTGAGGGCTGGATTG
>CADAAN010000004.1 GCA_902785935.1 uncultured Pseudomonadota bacterium | reverse complement strand
GTTGAGAGTCGTTAAAATATGCCGGAACGGTAATCACAGCTTTTTCAATTGTTTCACCAAGATAGCTTTCGGCGTACTCTTTAATTTTTTGCAAAACGATGGCTGAAATTTGTGACGGTGCATATTTTTGCCCTTTAACTTCAACCCAAGCGTCACCATTATCGCCCGAGACAATCTTAAACGGAGCGGTGGCCTTGTCCTTTTGGACTTCGGCAGAATCAAAACGGCGCCCGATTAAACGCTTAATTGCAAAAAGCGTGTTTTCCGGATTTGTCACAGCTTGACGTTTTGCCGCTGCACCGACCAAACGCTCGTTGTCCGTAAATGCAACCATTGAAGGCGTTGTGCGTGCACCTTCTGAGTTTTCCAAAACTTTAGCATCTTTGCCTTCCATCACGGCAAAGCACGAGTTTGTTGTACCTAAATCGATACCGATAACTTTATTGCTCATTTTATTTTAATCCTTTTTAATTGTATTCAATCCAATTTCTAAAAGGTTATATAGGAAGCACTTTTTTGATGTGCAAGAGGTCATTTAAAAAAAATTTTATTTTCGTAATAAATAATCTGCCTTGAACCGCGGAAAGACAATATTTTATAAAAAACTATTGTACGGCTTTGACATGCGCACGCTGCGTTTCGATATCAAAATTGGCTTTAAGTCCGAGTTGCGGTGCAACGGCGGCAATGATTTTGCCGGCTGTCGGTGCGGCGTTCCAGCCCGATGTAATAAAATTCCAAGTTTCTTTAATACCTTTCGGTTCGTCTATCACAACGAGCAGGGCATATTTCGGATTTGAGGCCGGAAATGCTGATAAAAATGAGTTTGTCACACGCTTTTTGGCATACCCGCCTTTAACGGCTTTTTCTGCCGTACCTGTCTTGCCTGCGACTTCATACCCCGGCACTTCGGCTTTTTTGCCCGAACCATAAAGCACAACATCTCTCAAAAGCGGGCGCATTTGTTCCGAAGTACGCTCTGAGAGCACACGGCGCGAAAGCCTGCGCTCATCTGATTTAATCAAAGTCGGTTCGTGATAAATACCGCCGTTCATCAAGGCCGAAAATGCCGTAATCACGTGCATCGGTGTAACGGATATACCATGTCCGTAAGATACGGTTGCCATGGTAATATCTGTCCAATTTTTTTTGCTCTGGAACTGCGGTCTAGCTTTTTCCGAATCTGAAATTTCCAAACCTTTGATGCGTTCAAAAAAGCCGAGATTTTCCAAAAACTTACGCTGATCTTCTCTGCCCACGCGGCTGACAAGCTGTACCGAGCCGATGTTTGAAGAGTGAATTAAAATTTCACCGACGGTAAGCCATCTGTTTTCACCGTGAAAATCGCTGATTTTACGCTTTTGAACAACAATCGGTTTTGTGGCATCAAATTTGTCTGAAACCTTAACTTTTCCGCTTTCTAACCCAAGTGCTGTATTAAATGTTTTAAAAACAGAACCGGGCTCATACGTACCCAGTGTCGGAAAATTAAACAAAGCCTTCTGTCCGACCGGAATTTCAACATTCGGGTTAAAATCAGGCAGTGAGACCATCGAAATAACCTCGCCGGTATTAACATCCATCAAAATTGCCGCTGCACCGACGGCCTGAAATTTTTCCATCGCTTTTGAAAGCTCTTCATGCACCGTATCCTGAACACCCATATCAAGTGTCAATTTCAGCGGCTCGGCAGATTTTGTTAAACGATCGCCCATAAATTTTTCAATACCTGCTTGTCCGACATTATCAACATTTGTATAACCCAAGACGTGGGCAAATAAATTATTGTGCAAATAAACACGTTTTTCGCTTTCCTGAAACTCTAAAGCCGGTATACCCAAAGCATTGACCTGTGCCTGTTTGGCAGGCGACAAATCATGCTTAATCATCGAAAACGAACAACGCTCTTTTGTCAATTTTGCATAAAGATTGTCGTACCCGATTTCAGGAAAAATCTTAGCCAGCTTTTCTGCGGCATCTTTCGGATTTTGGATTTTTTTGGGATTGGCGTATAAATTGACCGTCGGCAAAGAGGTTGCAATCATCAAACCGTTTCTGTCGACGATATCGGCTCTTGAAATCGGTGCATTGACATCAATTTCACGCTCGGAAAAATCATCTGTCGGCAAACTGATTTTAATTCCGCCGGGCAGACAAACCATAAATACGCGCACCGCAATCAAAAGATAAATTGCCAAAAACCCCGCAACCGCAAACGGCATACGTGCTTTTGTCGTTTGCACGGCGGAAGTGTTATAATTTTCTTCAAACAAACCTTCAGTCAACCTCACACCTTCTTCAGGTTTGAGCTCGTATGAACGCGGATTTTTTTTAGACAAGCTGACCGAAAGCACTTTTTTTCTCGATTAACGTTCCTGTTTGACCAGTTTTTTATATTCCTTTGAACCGTTTTTCGCGACAGCGATTGATGACGATTCGTTTTCAAATGGTAACGCAGAATAGTTAATAATTTGTTCAGCTCTGATTTTATTTAAAGAACCATGCTCCATTGCAAGTTTTCTCAAGCGTTCCGGCGTGTTAAGGCGCCCCCATTCAGCCTTTAAGACATGAATATTTTTAACATCCTGAGCAATATTTTGATTGATACGTGACAACTCGCGCTCTAAATCATGCACCTGATTTTTCAAAATAAAACATCCGAAAATCACAAAGCATGTTAATGTGAGCCACAATGCACTTAAAGCTGTCTTTGTACTAACCATTTCTTATTCTCCTTTGCTTTTGATTGCAAAACGCATTTTTGCCGAATGCGCGCGCGGGTTAAAATCTGTTTCTTCTTTTGAGGGCAAAATCACGTCAGATGCAAAACAAAATGCCTTATCATCGCTTGGCAATTCTTTTTTATAACGTGAAACATGTACTTTTTGAACCGTATTTTCTTTGAAAAAAGTTTTGACGATTCGATCTTCCAAAGAATGAAAATCAACAACAACCAAGCGTCCTTCAGGCTTTAAAAGATTTTTTGATGCCTCAAGGGCTTGTTTGAGTTCACAAAGCTCATCATTAACCGCAATCCGCAAGGCCTGAAACGTGCGTGTTGCAGGATCAGGATGTCCCGTTTTTTTATAGATAACCTGATAAATGATATTTGCAAGCTCCGTTGTTGTTTCAATCGGTTTTTCTTGCCGATATAATGCTATTTTACGGGCAATTTGGCGCGATTTTTTTTCTTCTCCGAAGTGGTATAAAATATCGGCAAGTTCGTTTTCATCAAGTGTGTTGACAAGATCATAAGCGCTTATGCCCTCTTTTGACATGCGCATATCAAGCTTGGCTGTTTTCAAAAAAGAAAAACCACGCTCGGCATCGTCAATTTGCATCGACGAGACGCCGATATCAAAAACCACGCCATCGACTTTTTCTTTGACAAACTCTTGAAGGCAAGAAAAACGGGTTTGATGAAATTCAAAACGTTCATGATATTTAGCTTTATACTCTTGTGCGCGCGATAAAACCGTCGGATCACGATCAAGCGCAATCACCTTGCATTTTGCTTTATCAAGGATGGCCGCGCTGTATCCGCCAAAACCGAATGTTGCATCGACATACACCCCGCCATCAATGACGTTTAGGGCATCTAAGACTTCGGAAAGCATAACGGGAATATGTCTTTGCACTTCATTCATTTCAGGCTTGATCTCCCGTTTTTTTGGCGTTTAAAACCGGCCTTGTCTGCAAAACTTTTTGACGGATGCGTGCTTCTTCTTTGGCCCAATTTTCAGGCGACCAAATTTGAAATTTGCGTCCTTTACCGACAAAAACAGCCGTATCTGTAATGTCTGCATGTTTTAAGAGTTTTTCGGACAAGACGATGCGCCCCGTACTATCAAACGTAAAACGCTTTGCATCACCGAAAATAAGGTTTGTTAAATCATCTTGTGTTTCAGAAAAAAAGTCATTGGAATCTTCAATTTCAGAAGCCAGCTTTTCAAGCAAATCTTCCGCACAGCCCTCAATACAAGGCGAAGTTAAGCTGCGATAACAAACAATCTCGGATGACAACTCTTTAACAATGGCACGATAATCGGCAGGAAGCGAAACTCTGCCCTTCGAATCAACCTTGTTAAATACAGTATCTAAAAAGAGAAATGTCTTTCTCACCGATGACTTCCTTTTTCTTAAATCAAACAATGTTTATGGTATATCATGGTATTTTATGGGAATCAATGGAAAATTTTAGGATTTTATTAACTGTTCTTGGTTTGTTCTTATATAATTCGGCGATATGCACGCTGTATGTAAGGCGAAAAAAAATTGAAAAATTTGTTGATATATCTAAAGTCATATATTTTGTGTTTTTGTTGCGAAAAAAATTTCTTTACAAAGCCGAATTTGTTTGCTAAAATAAAACCACGATGAAAGAAATTTCATCGAGAACCGAGAGGTTCGGGGCTTTGAACGGCTCTTTAGTTTAGCGATACCAGAAATGGTATCCGTTTAGGATGCCTTTTTTTGGTATTTAAATTCCCCGCAAGGCGGGGAGCTTGTGACGTATGTTCAGGCTTGTCAAAAAGCTAAAGGTCATAAGAGTCATTTCGCTAAACGTGATTGTTCAACTCCCCTGCCGCTCGAAAGAGTGGTTTTTTTTATGGTGTTAACAATTTTTTTTGGAGAAAATATTATGAGAAAATGGACTTTGATGTTTGGTTTAGTATTAAGTTTTAATGCAAATGCCGCCAATGATTGCGGGGTGGATGAAGAAAATTGTTGGGATTGCGGCAAAACAGCAAATGATTTATGTACGGCCCGCCGAAATGGCTCAGAACTCCAAATTACAGGTACAGGAGAAATGAAAGATTATACTCCTTTGACACGTTGGACAATAGATGTACCATGGGGAAATGATTATACATCTGTTGTTGTTTCCGGAATAAAAAATATCGGTGAACGTGCCTTTGAATACTCTTCTATAGAAAGTTTAAGTATTGCAGATTCTGTCACTTCTATTGGTTATGCCGCAGTGGATAGCTGTTATAACCTTCAAAGCGTCAATATTCCCGATTCTCTAACAAATATTGGTAAAAACGCTTTTTCATGGTCGCCTTATTTTGGAAAAACGATGACACTTGTCATTCCGGAAAGTGTTACAAGAATTGAAAGTGAAGCATTCACTGATGCAACAATTACTTCTTTGGTAATTGAAGGTACACCAACCATCGCAGAGAATGCATTCTTAAAAATAGGGATGGGTGAATGGATGACCGGGCAAAGAAGTAACGGAGAATATCAGGTTCCTATACAGATTTATTGCCAAACAGACGTGGACTGCACAAATAAAGGGCAAAACGAGGAAGCTGTCAACATCATCAACTATACAAAAGATATGAATGGAGTTTATCGCGTTGGTGACAGTTTTTATTCCTCACCTGAAACAATGTCTGCCGGCGGGACTGAAGAAGGATGCGAAACTTTGGAAGCTTGCCAAACCAAAGCTATAGCGTATAAAAGCGCTAAAGCTTTATCGATGGCCGGCGGCAGCCTTTGCAAAACTCAAAGCGATTGCCTTGATTTAATCAATATGGCAAACCAAAAATTGGTATGCAACAACATTGCGGCTTGTAAAGCTTACGGCTATGAACACGGCATCGGTTTCGGATATCCTTATACCACAAAAAATGAAGATGGCAGCACAACATATTATGATGCAGATGGGACATTTCTCGGTTACAAAAACAAGCGTATTTATACCATTGACGAGGCAAATGCCGTCGCCGGCAAGACAAACACTTTTTCAATTCGCTATCGCTGATTTGTATAAAAAAATGAACGCAAACAAAAGTTTTTTCGTTTTATAGATTGTTGAAACATTTTTATATGAGGTTAAAATGAAAAAACTTTTTTATACACTTGCATTTATGCTTTATGCAACAAGCACAATGGCTGAAACAATTGTCGTTATTGATGACAACGGGTATGTCACACGTCAAATGACGACAAATACCGTTACAAGCGTATCGCAACCCGCTGTTTTAAGCCACACTGTCACGACAACAACATCACCGGCATTGACGGTTGTGCGGCAGTATCCTACACAGACAAACAATTATTATTACGACGACTATTCAACGGGCTCCGCCATCTTAGCCGGTATCACAACGGCTATGGTCGGCGCAATTTTATATGATGGTTATAAATCTCACCACCATCACCACAAAATAAAAGCACCTGTTCAAATAAAACACCACGGCGGCCATAAACATCGTCATTAAGATAATATTCATAAAAAGAAAGCCGCGCCTGATAAGCGCGACTTTTTTTGGCTTAAAACACCAAGCTTTTAGTTGGCTTTTTTCAAAGCTTCGCCCAAAGCTTCACCTAAAGAAGTTCCGGCAGCATTGGAATTTGAATATTCTTCCAAAGCCTTCTTTTCTTCTTCAATTTCAAATGCTTTGACCGAAACACCGAGTTTGCCGTTCTTTCTGTCAACAGAAGTAAGCTTTGCCTCTAAAACATCACCTTCGTGATAGTTTTCCAAAACTTGACCTTCTTTGTCTTTTGACAAGTCAGCTTTTTTAATCAAAGCCGGAATGCCCTCAACTTCGACAGCAACGCCTTTTTCTTCAACACCGGTGACAATAGCTCTGACAATGTCACCTTTCTTCAAGTTTTCAAGCGCTAAAGCCGCATTGTTTTCATCAAGCTGTTTGATACCCAAGCTGATACGCTCTTTTTCAACATCAACATCGATGATTTTGGCTTTAATTTCCTGACCTTTTTCATAAGCTTTGACAGCTTCTTCGCCTGTTTCACCCCATGCAATATCAGAAAGGTGAATCATACCGTCGATTTCGTCCGTCAAGCCGACAAACAAACCAAATTCAGTAATGTTTTTGATTGTGCCTTCAATGACAGAACCGGCAGGATGCTCTTCAACATAAGCCGCCCACGGATTGGGTTGGCATTGTTTGATACCAAGGCTGATTCTTCTCTTTTCGGGATCAACTTCCAAAACTTTAACTTCAACTTCTTCAGATGTTGAAACAATCTTGCCCGGATGAACGTTTTTGCGTGTCCAGCTCATTTCTGAAACGTGGACCAAACCTTCAATACCGTCTTCAAGCTCAACAAATGCACCATAGTCCGTGATGTTTGTGACAATACCTTTCATCACATCGCCGAGGTGATATTTTTCTTCAACACCTTCCCAAGGATCTTTTTCAAGCTGTTTCATACCAAGGCTGATGCGCTGTGTATCTTCATTGAATTTAATCACTTGGACTTTAATTGTCTGGCCGACACTCAAAACTTCTGCCGGATGATTGATGCGTTTCCATGAAATATCCGTCACATGGAGCAAACCGTCAACACCGCCTAAGTCAACAAATGCACCATAATCTGTGATATTTTTCACAATACCATCCAAAACGGCACCTTCTTTAATGGCGTCAATCAATTCTGCTCTGGCTTCTGCTCTTGTTTCTTCCAAAACAACACGACGTGAAACAACAATATTGCCACGTTCTCTGTCCATTTTCAAAATTTGGAAAGGTTGAGAAATACCCATCAAAGGTGTCACATCTTTAATCGGGCGAATATCAATTTGTGAACCAGGCAAGAAGGCAATAGCACCTTGCAAATCAACGGTAAAGCCGCCTTTAACGCGACCGAAAATGATACCATTGACACGTTCACCGGCATTCATCAATTTTTCAAGCTCAACCCAAGCTTCTTCACGACGTGCTTTTTCACGTGACAAAACAATGTTGCCGTCTTTATCTTCATATCTGTCAACCAAAACTTCAACCTGATCGCCGACTTTGAGTTCCGGATTTTGGCCAAATTCACGAAGCGGAATACGACCTTCGGACTTCAAACCGACATCAACGGTCACAAAATCATCAGTCACACGGATAATGGTACCTTTAACAACTGTACCGACAATACCTTTGTCACCGAATTGCTCATTCAAGAGTTCTTCAAAATTTTCAGTTGTTTCGGGGATTTTAAATTCTGTAGTCATAAAATAAATTTCTTTTTTTGTTGCCGGACCCTTTGCTTTGCAAAAGCGGACTTGCGCGAAGTTAAAAAAAATATCTTTCAAAGCGCGCCCTTTGAAACAAAGACAGGCTCTTTATACAACCTTTTTTATGATTTTCAAGCATTTTTTTATCAATT
Source organism: uncultured Pseudomonadota bacterium (assembly GCA_902785935.1). Taxonomy (GTDB): domain Bacteria; phylum Pseudomonadota; class Alphaproteobacteria; order RF32; family CAG-239; genus UBA1254. Next base: position 31,449 of record CADAAN010000004.1, on the reverse strand, counting down.
TTAAAAGAAAAATATTTGACAACGCACTTATTTTATGCCACAATTAAAGACGTAACCAAAATGGTTGCGATGTTTGTAAGACATCTTAGCATCAAAACTCCTCTTAGGAGGAGTGAAAGGAATAGAAAAGTTTAACTTTGGAATACTTTCACCTGTGATGTTACAGTTCTTACAGCTCCTCCCGTTTTGGTTATCTAAGACGGAATTTTTTTGTTTAAAGTGTGAAAAAAATAAAAACAGGAGAAAAAATATGAAATACAGTCAATTTATATTTGCATTGATAGCAGGGACGGCTTTAGGGGCGGTAAATGTTTATGCCGGAACAGCGGGCGATGAAGGTGTGGCGGATGCCTGCGGCACAGGCTGTTCATACACCATTTCAGAAGATGGTAAAACCTTGACTATTACAGGGACAGGAGAAAATGCATCTGTAAACAATAAGGCTTTCACGCCCACATATGATTCAAACGGAAAAAGTGTATCCGGTAATAATAAAGACACTCGATTTACCGGCATCGAAAATGTTGTTGTGACAGGGACAATATCTTCAATCGGAGAAAATGCGTTTTCTCACAACAACCTGACATCAGTGACGATTCTCGATTCGGTTACTTCAATTGGATATGGTGCATTTGCTCTGAACAACCTGACTTCGGTTGTGATACCTGATACGGTCACATCAATTGAAGGTTATGCATTTGGTGAAAACAACCTGACATCAGTGACGATTCCCGATTCTGTCACTTCAATCGGAAATTATGCATTTTTTCTCAACAACCTGACCTCTGTAACGATTCCCGATTCGGTTACATCAATCGAAAATTTTGCATTTTATGCCAACAATTTGACCTCTGTGACGATTCCTGATTCAGTCACAAGTATTGGAGAGAGGGCATTCGGGGCTAACAATCTGACCTCGGTTGTGATTCCCGATTCTGTCACTTCAATAGGAGGTTGGGCATTTGCTGACAACGACAGCCTTACCTCAATTGAGATACCCGATTCGGTCACAAGTATTGGAGATTATGCCTTTCCATCAAGTATTACCGACATCACCATCAGTCCTGAGGCTTTGGCAAGATTTGTAATTTCCAGCGGCTCAGGTTCTACAGGACAAGTCGCATTGGACTTAACCAACAAAACCATCAACTGCCGCGGAGAATTGGTCGCTTGCCGTGATGCCATGCGCGGCTTAAATTATGCCGACGGAACATATACTTTGCAACCGGCTTTGATTGGCGAAAAACAACCCGACGGCAGTACAGCTTATCGCGACTATCAAGGCAATTTAGTCAAATATACAGGAAAGCGTATCTATACCATCGACGAGGCAAATCAGGTGGCAGGCAAGTCAAATCATGTCAAAATAAGGTACAGATAAAACAACAAACGTCATCCCTCCTCAACGTCTTTAAGGCGTTAAGGTCAAGCGATCTTTAAGATTGATATGTCTTCCCCCTTGCACCATGCAAGGGGAAAAATTTAAATATCAGATTTATCAAAATCATCTATACTTTTTAAGGCTCAGCGCGTAGCTTTGATTTGATCAATAAATCAACACGACAATACGCGCCTCAAATTATATTTAACCTAAAGAACGACTTGTTCTGAAATGAGCATGCGTGATGGCGATAGCCAAAGCATCTGACGAGTCATTATTTTTTGGCTTAATGTTTGAAAGCAAAACCTTAACCATTGTTTCAACCTGTGCTTTGAGAGCCGCTCCCGTTCCGACAAGCGCTTTTTTAACCTTGCTCGGCTCATATTCAAAAAGTGGTATCTGATACATCGCGGGGGTCAACATGACAACCCCTCTCGCCTCTGAAAGCTTGATGGTTGACATCGGATTGTCGTTTAAAAAAATCACTTCAATTGAAGCTTCCGCAGGTTGATATGTTTCAATCACTTCGCAAAGCGCGCGATAAATCACAGCTAAACGCGCAGAAATCGTATCTCTCGGATTCGTTTTGATAAAACCGTCTGCAATATACTTCAAACGATTGTTTTCAGCTTCAATAATACCCCAGCCCGTCGAGGCAAGGCTGGGGTCAAGTCCTAAAATCCGAACCAAAGAATTATTCCTTATTCATTTCGGCCAAAACGGCTTCAGAAATTTCGGCATTGTGATAAACGTGCTGAACATCGTCATCATCTTCCAAAGCATCAATAAAGTCCAAAAACTTTTGTGCCGTTTCGATATCGTTAATTTCAACCTTAACGGTCGGTTTCCAATCAAGTCTTGAAGCTGACGGCGTACCGAACTTTTTCTCTAAAGCCTCGGTCACGGCAAACAAATCATCAGGAAGTGTTTCAATCTCATGAATCTCTTCATCGGAAGAAACATCATTTGCCCCTGCCTCTAAAGCGTTTTCAAACATTTCATCTGCATTTGCAACCGATGCCGGATAAGCAATATAGCCGATTCGCTCAAAATTGAACGCAACAGAACCCGTTTCACCCATTGCACCGCCGCGTTTGCCGAATATCGTACGCACATTGCCGGCCGTACGATTTTTATTATCGGTCAAAGCTTCAACAATAACAGCGGCCTTATTGGGGGCAAAACCTTCATAACGCATGGTGACAAAATCTGCACCGCCGGCGGTTTGCGTCGCCTTGGCAATAGCACGTTCAATATTGTCTTTCGGCATACTTTCGGCGCGCGCGGCCTGAATAGCAAGCCTTAATCTCGGGTTTTTATCCGGCTCGGGTAAACCTGACTTAGCTGCCACGGTAATTTCGCGTGCAAGTTTTGCAAAAACACGTGCTTTTTTAGCATCTTGAGCACCTTTGCGGTACATAATATTCTTAAATTGGGAATGCCCAGACATTTTATTTATCTCCTAAAAAGTGGATTTGATAACAGCTTTATAACGATTTTCATCCTTGCTCGCAAGAGTTTTTTTTCATTTTTAACGCTTTAATTCACCTTTTATCAACAGAAAATGAGGTGTTTTATCTCCGAAAACCTGAAATTTTTTAACATATTCAAGCGCTTCAGAATCAAATTTCGGCTCTGTAATTTGAATAGCAGGTGCCTGATTTTTCGCTTCTATTCTGCCCTGAGCTTCAAAAGCCTCATCTTCTTTATTGCGGTCAATTTTAATTTCCGTCGGTGCTTTTAAGATTTGATCCAAAATGCTCTGCGTCTCTTTTGAACGACGATTCGTAAAAACAATATTTTGCTTATCGGCAGGCAATTTTTCCAAGATTTTTTCAAGATTGCCAAGCTGATGGTTTTTCTTGAGCAAATTGATATCATCTACAACCAAAACATCAATACGCTCAAGATCAAGCTTTTGCTCACTTTCAAGTTCCAAAATCAAATCGGGCGTTGCAATAATCACGTTTGCATCATCGTCATCGCTGTTTTTGTGATATTTGTTAAACACGGCAAAACAGTCTGAAACATTGCTTGCCTGAAAGCTATCTGCAGTGATAATCAAAATATTTTGTACTTTTCTTTGCGCAATCATATCAATCAGCGGCAAAACGTAAGAATATGTTTTACCCGAACGTTGCGGCGCAATCGTAAATATATCTTTTCCCTCTAAAACGGAAGGGATAACATCAGCCTGAACCGTCGTCGGATTTTCAATTCCGACCTCTTCAATTGCCCGAACGGTTTCAAGCGACAGACCTAAATCATTAAAACTCATAATATCCTCTTTTTTTTCTTGAAAATATTTTTTCTAATATAACAACTATATCTTAAGGTCAAGAATTTCTTTAATTTTTTGTAAATATTTTTTATTTTTATTCTTGACAAAAACAAAAAATCATGTTATCAACGTCTTAATTCCTAATTATGATAATCTCTAAATTTTAAGTATATGAGTAACAATTGTGTATGTTCATTTGCTTTTGAAAAGCAGGTGTACAAAACCGGTTCTCCGGCATCATTTATCGGTCGAGACATTTGCTCTCTCAGATGCTATGAAAAAGAAAACCCCATGATCGGCAAGCTTTTGAGCCATATCAGGCAACCTTCCACCAAAGAGCTTGATGAACTCAACCGGAAATTCAAAATCATTGTCACGGGCTCAAAGTGTTTTCTGTTTGAAAAAGAAGGCGGTAAGCTTTGTCGGCTCAAAAATTTGGGCACAGCAAAAACGCCGGCCTTTTTCTATCGCAACTTTATCTTTGTGAAAAACAGCACGAAAAACACTTTCTCTGCGATAGATTTGAAGGTCGCGTACATGGGCGAAAATTACGTCCTGATGTGGATTTCGGATGATTTGATGGTTGTTTTTGAGCGCCGCGGTTTAGCACTTCTTGGTCACATTGAAGAGGTGCACCTGACCTCAAAGGGGTACGTTATCCGAGCTTTACGGGGCGGTTTTTCTGCCGTTTTCGCTGTTTGTCACGATGTTAAACAACTGTTTGTCCTGACTGAAAGCTCAAGATATCAAGTGGATAACGCCTCGGGCATCGTCACTCATGAATATCAGCGCGTGATTATATCCCCTGAAATTATGTGTGACACTTATCTTCTTGGTCAATAGTAAAGACAAACCCGCTGACTTTATCAGCGGGTTTGTTTTAATTTTTTGTCGTGGTGGTTGTTGAACCGTTCGGATGACGAGTCGTTGTTGATGTGGTTTCATCACCCGTAACACCTTCTTTTATATCTGAGCCGACTTCTTTTGTCCCGTCCCAAACATCTGATGTTACTTTTTTTGTACCATCCCAAACATCTGACGTCACTTCTTTAGTACCATCCCAAACATCTGAGGCAACACCCTTTGTTTTATCCCAAACACCGGGTTCGCTCGTTGAGGCAGCCCCCGCAAAGACATCTGTAGCGCTCAAAGTAAAAAGAGCTCCGAGCATCATAGATGTCAAAATTTTTGACACACGCATGATTTTTCCTTTCTAAAAAGATTAATTTCCTTAAAAAAGTTAATCTTTTGCGCATATGATTTAAATAAAACTTTTGACCAGATTTATCTGATAGACAGCAAAGCCTCTTTTGCTTGATAGGCAAGTGACACTTCAACCCCGACTTCTCCGACAAGATTTTTTAAATATACAATCGGCGCCATAAGAGCCGGATTGTCGCCTGTCATATCGTCCATTAATGCGTTTTGCATATTTTCAAGCTTTGACAAAGATAAGTCAAAATCTGACTTTGCTTTGATGCTTAAAGCCTCATTTGTTTCCAAAACTTCTAAATGTCCGCCTTTAATCAATGTATCGCAAAGCGCCATGATGCTTAAATATGCGATTTTATAAAGCGAAATATTTTTTATTTGCCATAAAATACTGATTTTTGATTTCATAGAACCAATTGTATCAATATAATTTTGTGCGATATTTTGCATTTCTTCTAAGTTTTTCGGTGCAGCATTTTTCAACCCGAAAGCAAGCCTGAAGAATTTAAGCCGCGCAATAAGCGTGCTTGCACTGCTTTTTAAAATCGGCGTCACATCCGTTATATCGGAAGGATCATCTTCCATCAATTCAAGCGCGTTTGAAATTGAGCCGATATTACCGATTAAATCATGACTGATACGTGTGCAAATCAGCTCGGCCACTTGAGTTTGGGCAATGTCTGTCATTTTATCCTCATTAAAATGTATAATTATCTGTATGAATAAACTTTTGATCTTCACGCGACATACGATTGACGTCAAGCGCCTCTAAAACCGGATCTTCAAGACGCAAATATCCGGTCGATGCCTTTAAATATGGCCGATTGTCACCAAGTCCCCAAATAGCATCTTGTTCATCGTCAGGTGTCCCGTATTTTTGGCTGATTTTTTTCCAAAAATCATAAACCTTCAAGTTGCGCAAATAAACAGCCTTAGTCCCGCTTCCTTTCACGTTGGCTGCTTCGGTTAAATATGTCACTTTGTAAATCTTATTATTGGTAAAAGTACTTGAAAGAAAAATTTCAACCGTTTCTTTGCTGTCAAATTTATTAAAAGTTGCATTTGATATGTAATAATAGTTATCTTTCTGAGCCAATTTAATGATGCAGTTTTCAAGCCTTTCATAGCCGACAACGCCTTGATTGCGGCATTTTTCTTCATTACGCCAGCGAATAAAATTCGGCACATCCATCTTTTGCGTTGTTTTTTTATAGCCTCTTTTGATAAGCTCCGCCTCCGCTTGCGTATAACTCATTCGTAGCATCACACCGGCAATATCAAAAACAGAAGCATTTGAGCGCTTGTTTTGAAGTGCTTTTTTCTTTTCTTCCATCAGATTTTTGACACTGTCTGATTTCTCGCCGCCTTTAAATAAACTTTTGACCCAACTTTCACCGCCGGATTTTTTTTCTTCTTTTTTTGGTTCATCATCATCAGATTTCTTCTGTTTCAGGTTTTCGCTCAAAGATTGAGATGTATCAACTTTGATTGTTTCTCCCTCTTTTATGCTTGGCTTAATGGTGTTGCCAAATGCGTCTTCTGTCATATCAAAATTCAAATCTTCATCAGCGATTAAAGGTACACCGCGCGTTTGAGCAAACACGGGCATTGCCATCATCACAACAAAAAGTACAAGTTTAATATTTTTCATCTCAATTTTACCTGATTTATGGATTGATTTTAGCAAATGAGCCTTAAAAAAGATTTAATACAAATTATAAATTTGTGTTCAAAAATGTGTTTAGTCATTGATTTTTATACAGTGATGCAGCAGCCTGACCGCGATATAAAAAAGGACAGTCCGAAATTATTTTTCAGTTTATTTTTTACTTTAGCGCTTGTAGGTGATAAAATTTGGCGTATTCACCATCTTTTTCAAGCAATTCTTGATGTTTTCCCTGCTCAACAATTTTGCCTTTTTTCAAAACGACAAGTTCGTCCATTTCTTTTAAGGTTGACAACCTGTGTGCAATGGCAATGACGGTTTTGCCTTTCATCAGTTCTTTCAAAGATTGCTGAATATATCGCTCGCTTTCGCTATCAAGCGCGGATGTTGCCTCATCTAAAATCAAAATCGGTGCATTTTTCAAAATTGCGCGAGCAATGGCAACCCTCTGACGTTCACCACCCGAAAGCATCACGCCTCGTTCGCCGACTTTGCTGTCATAACCATCCGGCAAACTCATAATAAAATCATGAATATAAGCTTTTTTTGCGGCTTTCATAACCTCTTTATCCGAAGCATTCGGATTGCCATAGCGGATATTTTCCATCAAAGATCGATTAAAAAGTGTACTTTCTTGCGGGATCATTGCAATTTGAGAGCGAAGGCTCTCTTGGGTCACTTTTGAAATGTCTTTGCCGCTGATTAAAATTTGCCCCTTTTGCAAATCATAATAGCGCACCAAAAGCTTAATCAAGGTTGATTTACCGCTGCCGGACACACCGACAAGACCAATTTTTTGATTTGGTTTGATTAAAAGGTTAAAACAATTGAAAACCCTTTTCTTATTAGGATACGCAAAAGAAATTTGCTTAAATTCAATTGAACTGTTCTTGATTTTGAGCTTTTCTGCATTCGGTACATCTTTAACATAACAATCCATATCAAGCAGACAAAGACAATCTTTGATATTGCCGTAAAGTTGAACAACCGATCCTGCCATCCAGCCCATATGCCGAATAGCGTTGATAAAAGTTTGAATAAGCGATGTCACCAATACAACACCAGCTAAATCAAGTCCGAAACGATACCACCACCAAAAAACAAGCACAAACGATATCAGTGTCATAATATCAAAAACAATTTGCGACATAAAATCAACATTAACACGCTTCATCATCGCAGTTCGCTCTGCATCGGCCGCTTGACGTACGGCTCTGAAATAATGACGCTTTTCATAAAAATAGTTTGAAAAACTTTTAACCAGATTGGCATTTGTCACACCATCTACAAAAACACCGTTTGCAATCGAATACATTTTTGAGCGCTCAGCCGACAAGGGCGCAAGCTGTCTTCTGAAATAAATGGTCACAAACAAAAACAGCATATTCAAACAGCCGATAATCAGCGATAATTTTTTATCCGCCAGAGCAATAAAGAAAAGGCTTGTTGCCATTTCCATCAACGGCACAAAACACCCAAAAAGAATGTTGCCATACATATTTTGGATTTGCGTCAAGACGTTTGATACCTTGCCTGAAATATTGCCAGACATTTCTTCTTCGAAAAAGCGCATCGCATGTTTATGCACCTTTGAAAACAAGTCTTTAGCCGTTCGTGTATAGATAAAAGGCAAAAATTTAGCCTCAAAAAAACGCCTCATTGCCTCAAGCAAGCTTAAAAATAAAAGCGTAAAAACAAAAAAAATTAAATATTTTATCAAAATCGGAACAATGGTATTTTTATCAAATTCGCTGAGTGCACCAACCATATTTGCAATTAAATAATTTTGAAAACGCGCCAAAACAGATTCAAACCCAAGCAACATAAAAAGTGCAATCGTCAAATATTTTGCCTGTTTGATATATTTATATAAAAAGTGCCAAACCATAGAATTTTTTCCCTTTATATTTCGATGTTATTTTGGCCTTTCAAAGCCGCAAAGTCAAGGCTTTTTTTATAACAAAAAAACTCAAATTACCCGAATGAAAAATCTCAAATTACCCGAACAAAAAATCTCAAATTACCCGAATGAAAAATCTCAAATTACCCGAATGAAAAGCAACCCACCGGCCTAGCCGGTGGTTTTCCGTATACAAACCTCGGCGGGGTTTTTACGCCCCGCCGATTGTTTGTGGCTGTATTTTAATAAGCTTCAGAACAAGCTTGCCATTTTCCGCCATTAATAACACAAATCTGGCAGTTGTCTGTTATGGAATTATGATACCAATAGATATCAATTTGTTGATCCGGACATTTAGTATTCCATGCACTTACTTCATTATCAACAGCCGTCAGTGCTGCTATGCATTTGTCTCTTCTGGTTGAAGTCGCTGTATCACCTTCTTGCGTAGCGGTTAATGTCAAGCAACCATCATCAAAAGCACCTTCGTAGTGATAATATCCATCGAGATCGTTTTTATTTTCCTTCAAGCCATAATGCGTTGTACACTTATCACCATATTCCGACCCTGACAAGCTCTTACGGCATTTATAAACACCTATACCACTACCGCTATTTGAACTCGTTGAACTCGTACATGTATTGATGGAATATCCTGCAATAATCGCTTTTCTTTTCAGAGCATTGTACTTTGAGGCCGTGCACTCATCAATATCATCACCCGGCTCATAGACACCTCCTTGGTCGCATGTGCACGGACAGCTATCATCACTCTTACCATCAAGTTTCTGCAGACACAAGCACCTACCGTTCGAGCAATCAGCCTCACAAGAAACTCTATCCTTATACGTACCCTTCAGGCAACGATCAATTACAGTCAAACCTACATCGCAACAGTCAATGGTACCATTCGGACCGGCCACGGTATAATCTGTATTTCCTTTCCATTTAGGTGTCGGGCAAGCACCATCGGTTGGATTTGTACGACTTGAGGTATTGGTTGTACCATCATCTGAACAGGTATTTTCCACACACGATGTCCCGTCGGGATGATATCCCGTTTTACACCCGTTTTTGACAAAGCAACCATTGCCATCATCCGCACAGCTAAAGCCTGTGTTAGCCGATTCGCAAGCCTGCTTTGTATAATAATCACAAATCAATTTCTCACCCGATCTGCCACAGCACAATTGATTTGTATTTGCTTTTATAACAGCATAATCTGTGTAGGTATAACCAGGCTCGACTGCAACGAAAGAACACAGAGAATTATAAATCGCATTATATGTCTTCGTATAATCTGTTCCGTCATTTTGACAAGTATTGGCCACACATGCTTCCCCTACAGCATGATATCCTGATTTGCATCCGTTTCTGACATAGCAAACACCATTTCTGACACAACGATATCCGCCAGCTTCGCAAACCCCTTGCAACGGATATTCATTTTCGCCGCAAGTACAGTTGCCACAATGAATATCACCAAACACAGCGACCTCATCAAATTCATTTAAGCAAGCTGAATCTTCAACATACGGACTGCCACACCCTGTTACGTGTTGACAAACACCAATTTTCTCACAAACAGCTTCCTTCGGACATGTTAAATAATCACCTTCTGAGGCATTGCACTCTGTGCATACACCACATTTGACAGATCCATAATCAAAAGTTTGTGACCATACACCGGCACATTCATTTTCTTGCACATAACCACCGGCACACCCTGTCACATGCTGACAAGTCTCGTTACTCTCGCATACGGCCTCAACAGGACACGTATCATAAAAACCCTGCGCATTCAAGCACTCACACTGATACGGGCAAGTTGTCCCTTCGTTACTGACACATGCTTGACCTAAAGCACATAAACCACCGCAATCAGAATTTTCATAAGTGTTTTCCTCACAGATATTGTCACCGCCGCCACAAATATCTTCATCTTCAACGCAAGAATTGCTGACAGGTTGCTTCCCGTTTTTACAACTGTTTATGATGCAGTATTTGCCAAAATCGCAAGCTTTATATTCTGTGATATCTTCCGCGTTTTCATCATTACAAGCCGATGTTGTTGCCTCTGCCGGAATAGTATCAGCATAACAGTTTTTGTATTTGCCGTTACAACAAATGTCAGATGGATGTAATGATCCGTCAGGACCTTTATTTGTATCATCCCATTTGCATTCGTCAGCGACATCGCAAATGCACTTCGTGCAAGCGTCATCCCCGTTTTGCTGATAGCCTGAAGAAGTTGTTTGATAATCAAACTTCCAACCGTATGCACCTTCGTACAAGCCATCCGAAGTCTTGCAGTTATTCACATTTTTTACAACTGCTCCATAGCCGAAGGATGCATCACATGTTGTAGAAACGCATTCATTACCTCTCAAGGCATAACCGTTCTTGCATGCCTTAATTGTGTAGTATTCTTCACCGCATGACTGGCATTTTTCAATTTCCATCGCATTTTCATCTAAATCTGTATCATAACTGCGACTTCCGCCCGGACATTGATTTTCACATGTTTTGTAATATCCGTTACAACATCTGTCTGTTAAAAGAGCTTGTCCTGCATAGATAATACCGCTTTCACTGACTTGATGATCAGAATAGATACAATCTGATTGCGGCGTGCAAACGCATTTTTTACAAATTTCACCGGCACTTTTTTGTGTCCCTGCTTGAAGCGTGTACTCACCGGTACAATTTGTTTCTGTCAAATTCGTACGATAACCTGCCGGGCACGGAGCAGCCTTGCATGTTCCGTTAACATATTCATACCCTTCATTTGTCTTACAACCTGACAAATACCATCCTTCGGCACCTAAGCTGCAGATAGAACCATCGACAGCCGCCTCACAGCTCTCTTTTGATAAATAAGGCATATCCTCATCTTCACAAACCATATAATCTCTGCCATAAGGGCATTTTGCACCCGTCATACCGGCATTTTTTGTACCTTCGGGACAATATCCTGTCGGAGCATAAGTGTATCCAAGTTTTTGACAATCAAAATTAACATTTTCCAAAAATTCGCAATAATACGCGGACATATTAATCAAATCCGTCGTTCTGCAAACATATTCCTCACACTTATAGCACCAACCGGACCCCTGGCTATTTGTGTCTTTAGGAGCATTGCCGTAAACACTCGTCATCGGACGTGTACAACCCTTTTTATTGCCGCCGCAGTTGACGCTCCAACCTGATGCACAATCGCATTGTGAATAATATTTTAAGCCACCTGGTGTCACACATGCAAATTCATCTCCCGGATATTGAAGACCGGTTTCTTTACACGTAAACGAATATTTGCTGTTGCACTGGCAATCCTTGTACCAAACTTCACCATTCGGCAAAACACAGGCACCGACACCTTCTGAATTGATGTAACCTTTGCAATGCCCCAATCCGTCACCCTCATACTTATATTCAGGTGAACATTCCAAATGCTCAACGGCGCAACCGCACTGTTCTGTATAGCCGGTACGGCACGTATACTCAGGATGGTCCATTAAATTAACCATGTCGGCACGGCAATAACATTTATAATAGGTTCGTCCGTTTTTGCTGTTGACACAACTGACCTGCTCTTGTCCGTTAGGACATGGTGTTGATCGGTCAAAGCCTTTACAAACAGCATACTCTTGATCGCTCAAGCAAGTCTCTTTTCCACCGAAAACATGCGGCAAAAAGCACACCCTCGCATGAGCTGTCGCTGCAAAAACAAATAAACTTAAAAACAGAAACGTTACGACCTTGCGCATGTTCGTACCCCTTATAAAAAGACATCTTTTTTTTCATTATATAGTGAAAAAATCACTTCGTCAAGTTTTTTTCCACTCTTTTCTATTTGATTATAGCACGTATTAAAAAAATATTTGTGAAAGTTTCGTTACATTTAAAAAGCCTCTCTGAAACGAGAGGCTTCAACACAAATATTTTTTAAATCACGATTATTGTGCGTTGATAAGATAAATTTCAACCCTGCGATTTTGTTCACGCCCTTGTGGCGTATCATTTGAAGCAATCGGGTTTGAAGCCCCCATGCCGGCTGCTGAAATTCGTGCGGGATTAATGCCTCTAAGCTTAAGATAATTTGCAACGCTTACAGCTCGACGCTGTGAGAGCGGAATATTGATCTTATCGTTGCCCGTGCTGTCTGTATAGCCAATAACCTGTAAGTTGGTCTTATCATATTCTTTAGCAACAACAGCCACCGAATCGAGTACCTTATTGGCACTTGTTTTCATTACATCCTCGTTGGTATTAAAGGTGATTGCATTGGGCATAATCAAGCGGATGTTTTGCCCGTCACGTGCCACTTGTACACCTGTGCCTTGCAAGCTTTCACGCAATTTTCTTGCCTGAATATCCATATATCCGCCACTTGCCGCACCGACACCCGCGCCCACGCCGGCACCGATTAAAGCACCTTTTTCACCGCCGATTAAAGCACCGACGCCTGCCCCGACAGCCGTACCGATACCTGTCCCCCATGCGGTTTTTGATACTTTACTTTCACCCGTATAGGGATCTGTGGCACATGCCGCCAAAAATGAAACAGCAATCAATGATAAAATTGTTTTTTTCAATTTATTTCTCCTTTAAAAAAATTAACGTTTTGTTTCAAAAAATGATGCAAATTCGTCCATCATCTGATCCGCACTTGCATTAAAATTCGGCTCAACAACAGGCTTATAAAGCATTTCTTTTGTCAGCTCAAAAGCCGGTTCTAAAGCTTCAGCCTCTTTTTTCTCAAGCAAAATATTCCTGATTGAGGCTAAAACTTCTTCCGTTGAAATTTCTTCTTCGTCGGTCTGACCTTCCATTTTTCACCTATTTTTTAGCTGATAACGATAAAAACTTGTTTCGCGTTTGTTTTGAATGTTTTTCGGCATCATAAAGATTGACATTCAAGCCCAAATCTTTGGCCGTCAATTTACCCATCGACACCAAAAGCGCCATACCTGACACATAATAGTTGCGTCTGGCCTGCACTTCTTCCACATTTGAATTAAGCAAAGCCTGATAAGCATCCAAAACATCTAAAACCGTACGGTTACCCAAAGCTTCTTCCTGTTGAACACCGTCAAGCGCGATAGCATATGCCTTGATTTGATCCTTAACTGATTTCAAGCGCGACTCATTCGTCATCATATATTCAAAACTTGATGTCACAACCGCAATCATTTCACGCTCGGCAGCCAACACATTTTCTTGTGCTTGCCATTTTTTGTATTTGCTTTGGCGAATTTTAGCACGCGTTTCACCGGAATTATAGAGCGGCACATTCATATTGACCGTCCATTCAAAACTGTTTGTTTCAGGATCTCTGGCATGAACAGCTTCCGTCTTACTGCGTAAAGCCTGTGCCTTAAAATTAACCTGAGGCAACAATGCGCCCTCATTGGCATCAACCGTATAATCTGAAGCCTCTAAAGCGCTTCTCGCCGCTTTTAAATTGTAGTTATGATCATAAGCATATTTCAAAGCCGCTTCCTGATTCGTCGGAAAAAGCTCAGCCATATTCACCGGTTCACTCAAAGCTTCCGGCGTTGTGCCGATAATTTGTGCATAAACAGCTTTGGATGCGGCCAAATTACCTTCTGCTGCGATACGATCAGAAATGGCCGCGCTGTGACGGGCCTCTGCCTGCGAAACATCAGTACGCGTCACTTCACCGACATTAAAGCGCTCGCGCGTTTCATCAAGACGCTTTTTTAATAATTTTTCATTGTTTTTTTGCAATTCGACAATCGATTCGTCTTGCAAAACATCAAGATAAGCCGTACCGGCCGCAAGCAAAACTTCTTGTTCGACGTTGTACAAATTGCTTTGTTCGGCCGCAACGGTTTTATCAGCGGCCCGCACAGAATTAAATGTCGAAAAACCATTAAAAATCGGCTGAGATAAAACCGCAGACATCGCTTTGGTATAACCGTCATCGACAGTTCTCGTATCGTTGTGAATATGCGCATCGGAATAACTGCCGTTCAATGATATATTCGGCCGATACCCTGATTTTGCAATTGCGACATTTTCATCAATCGAGCGCAAATAGGCACGTTGTCCTTGCAATGTTGGGTTGTGTTGATAAGCATTTCCCATAGCCTCAAAAATTGTTGCCGCATTGGCATTAAGCGAAAATGCGCATGAAATCAAAAGCGCAAATTTCAAAGAATTTTTCATATAACTTCACCATATTTTATTCTTATTAAAACGCCGTTATGATACATAAAATTATGTAAAAATCAAGAAATTTTTACCAAAAAAAACGAAAAGCCTCGTAAAAACGAGGCTCTTTTTTTGGCTCCGACTGTCCGATTCCATCCATTTTTGCGTATCACATTGATTTTGCAAAAATGCCATGAGCTTAAAAACAAATTGATGAAACTCGGCATCGGCCGTGTCGCGCTTGAAAATACCGGAAACATCGGCAAGGCTTATCGCCGCCATGATGAGGTCGGCACGCCGCTTTGTATTACCGTCGATTTTGAGACGATTGAAAACAGCCCCGAATCGGTGACGGTGCGTGATTGTGATACGATGGAACAAATCCGCGTCAATACGGCTGATTTGCCAACCTATTTGCGCGAGTATTTTCTGTAAAAAAAATATTTGACATTTATCCTTAAATGTGTTGTAATAATCCTTAGATAAGGAAAGTGATTTCTTTATCAAGTGCCTTGATATTGGGCACGGAGCTTACAAAAGCTTTAATACTGCACAGTGATGGATGCACTGTATTTTTGAGGGTATATTTTTTTAAAAGAATAATCCCAAATTATCCCCTGACTTCGGTTGGGGTGCCGGTGAGAGATGTTCAAGGCTGTTACCTAAAGGTCATCGGAGTCATTTGCAGTATATGATTTTTGTACGCCCCGTCCGCCTTTTAAAAAGGCGTACTTTGGGTTTTAATGTTTGGAAAAAAAGAAAATGTTATGGAAAAATCAATTTTTGTTTTAAGTCTTGTTGTTGCTTTTGCGTTGAATACACAATCAATAGCAGCGGAAATAGCGTCACCTAAAAAAGTACAGGTTACGATTGCAAAAGTTTCTGATGGCGATACTGTTAAAGCAGCTCTTAATAATCAATATGTTTCAATTCGATTAGCCGATATAGATTGTCCGGAATCACGTACAAATGATAAATCGTTAAGACAAGCAAAAAAAATGAATATTTCTCCTGAGGAAGTCAAAAAATATGGCAAAGAAGCTCAACAAGAGTTGAAACGCCTTTTGAGTTTTCATGAAGAGCATATTTATTTTGAAGAAACCCCTGATAAAGTGTGCAGAGGTGAAACGCGTCATGTCGGAATTTTATGGGCAGATGATATCAATGTCAATGAGTATATGCTTGAAAAAACAAAATGTGTTTCTTTTAGTTGCTCGGAATAATAAATCATATATAACATCGGAGTGTGTCAAATGAACTATGCTGTTTTAGCTAAAAGTGCAGTAAATGCTTCTCGCGTATCGGGAGGGAACACCAAGGCGATGGAAATTTGTTTAGGCGTATTAGGGGTCTTTGTAGGTATTTGTCTTTTATATGATTTTCTTAATTGGATATATCCAAATTTTTTAAAAAAAATGTTATTTTCTATAATTTGTTATAAGAGATTTATTTTCAAGGAAAAATTGCCTATATTAAGAAATATAAGTTATGGTTTGTGCCAGCTATGTTTTGTGTTGAGTGTTTTCTTGTTGTGGTATAGTTATTGGATTGTGTTTAAAGAAACAGCTCTTCCAAATATGACTTTTTTTAATTTCTTTTGGGAAATACCATATTTTTTTGTAAACCCTCTAAATCTATTAAAGGTGTTTGTTGTCCTTTTTAAGAATCCTTATTCATACTTTACTGTTGGGCTAGCAATTATATTTTGGTACATATATCAAAAACTTGACAATATCTCCCAAATGACACCTCAAAACCCATCAACATCACACCAAAGGAGAGATTAAATGCAAAAAATTATATATTTTCTTTTTTTAACTTTGTTATGTTCAACAATTTCTTATGCGCAGCCAAATAATTACAATACATCAGAACCATCTACAGAAGCTGCATTATATCCGAATAATCAAATAAAAGAAGAAGGAATGCTAAACGCAGATGGCAAAAAGGAGGGGTTATGGAAAGTATATGACGAAGATGGAACGTTGCAATTGGAAAAATATTATAAAAATGGCAAAATAAATGGGGTATCTAAATTGTATTACCAAGATGAAACTTTAAAACGTGAGGTAAATTTTAAGGATGGTAGAGCAGATGGTTTTGATAAATTCTATTATAACAATGGAAAATTACAAACGAAGGATCAATGGAAAAATGGCAAAAGAAATGGAGTTTCTAGGTCGTATGATGAAGATGGAACTTTAAAATTTGAATCAAATTATAAAAACGACAAAATGAATGGAGTCTTTAAATCATATTATAAAAATGGAAAACTACAAAGTGAGTCATATTTAAAAGATAACAAGGATAATGGAGCTGTTAGATTATATTATGAAGATGGGACTTTAGAGTATGAGACGAATCATAAAAATGACGGAACGCGTGACTTTTATAAATTTTATCATAGGAATGGTCAGCTCAGATTTGAATGCTATATCAAAAACGATCAAAAAGATTGTAATGAGTACGATGAAAATGGAATATTAGTCCAAAAAAGAACTTTTAAAAACGACAAACCACATGGAATATGGAAAAAATATTATGAAGATGGAACCTTAAAAGCGGAGAGCTCTTGGAAAGATGGTAAGGAAAATGGTATATCAAAGTCTTATTATAAGGATGGAACTTTGAAAAATGAAGGGGAAATCAAGGATGGTTTACCTGACGGATTGATAAAAAAATATTATAAAAATGGCAATATTCATGCCATAGCTATCGCTAAAAATGGCGTACCTAATGGTGTTTTCAAATGGTATTATAAAGATGGAACCTTGCAACAAGAAGCATATTGGACAAACGGAGAGCGAGATGGCTTAACAAAATTGTATGATGAAGATGGGACGTTAAGAGAAGAAATCAATTACAAAAATGGCAAGATTGATGGAAAAAGAAATATTTATGATAAAGCAGGAAATATCATTTTAACAGAAGTTTATAAAGACGGAGATTTGATAGAAAAGTAAGTACATTTGAGATTTTTATGAGCCCCGGCTTCATCGTTGGGGCATTTTTTTTAATATCAAAAGCCTCGCTATAAAGCGAGGCTTTCTTCTTTGGCTCCGACTGTCCGGTTCGAACGGACGACCGATCGGTTAACAGCCGATTGCTCTACCGCTGAGCTAAGTCGGAATTTTGGAGGCCGGTACCGGAATTGAACCGATATAAAAGGATTTGCAGTCCTCTGCATAAGCCATTCTGCCAACCGGCCAACCTATGGTACCTAAGCGGTGATTTACATATATACAATTTTTTTTGCCCGCGTCAACACTTTTTTTTAAATTTTTGCACTTTTTTTTAAAAAATGTAAAAAATGCTTTTATTTTCAATATATTTATTGTTAAGTAAGAGAAGATTACAGCGAAAGGAATTGTTTTTATGAAAATTGCGATTGCATCAGATCACGGCGGTTTTGAACTTAAAGAAAAACTCATCAACCATTACGGCACATTAAATATCAAACTCGATGATTTAGGCACTTATAATACAGATTCGGTTGATTATCCCGATTTCGGGGCTAAAATGGCCAAGCATATTTTAGCACAAAAAGCTGATTTCGGTATTTTGATATGCGGCACGGGAATCGGTATTTCTATTGCCGCGAATCGATTTAAGGGAATCAGAGCTGCGCTTTTATATGATGATTTCGCGGCCGAAATGGCAAAAAAGCATAACAACGCAAACATCATTGCCTTTGGCGGACGAACAATGGCATTTGACGATGTTGTCAGGCGCATTGACATTTTCATGAACACTTCTTTTGAGGCCGGTCGCCACCAAAAACGAATCGAAAAATTGGATATGGAGTAAAAATATATGATGGATTTTCATGATACACTTAAAAATGAGGATAAAGAAATTTTTGACATCATTGAGAAGGAAAAAATTCGCCAATTAGAACAGATTGAGCTGATTGCCTCTGAAAATTATGCCTCTTTGGCCGTCATGCAAGCACAAGGCAGTGTTTTAACAAACAAATACGCCGAGGGCTACCCGTCCCATCGCTATTATCACGGCTGTGAAAATGTAGATGCGATTGAAACCCTTGCCATTGAACGTGCTAAAGCCTTATTTGATGCAAAGTATGCAAATGTTCAACCGCATTCGGGTTCTCAAGCCAATACGGCGGTTTATGTTGCCTTATTGCAACCTTGTGATACCATTATGGGTATGTCGCTTGCCGCCGGGGGACATTTGACGCATGGTTCAAAAGTTTCACTTTCCGGCAAATGGCTCAATGCCGTTTCGTATGGTGTCAAAGAGGACACGGGGCTTATTGATTATGACGAGGTTGAGCGTTTGGCGCTTGAGTGTAAGCCGAAATTAATTATTGCCGGCGGTTCTGCCTACCCGAGGGCGATTGATTTTAAGCGTTTTCGGAGCATTGCCGATAAAGCAGGCGCTTATTTGATGGTTGATATGGCACATTTTGCAGGTTTGGTTGCAGGAAAAGTGCATGAAAACCCGCTAAAATACGCCGATGTCGTGACCTCGACAACGCATAAAACACTTCGCGGGCCGCGAGGCGGTTTGATTTTAACAAATGATGAAACGATAGCTAAAAAAATTAATTCCGCAGTTTTTCCGGGCATACAAGGCGGCCCGTTAGAGCATGTGATTGCAGCAAAAGCCATTTGCTTTAAAGAGGATTTAAGCCCTTCATTTAAGCTTTACGCCGCTCAAGTAATTAAAAATGCCAAAGTTTTAGGTCAAACACTTGAAAAACGCGGGCTTAATTTAGTTTCCGGCGGTACGGATACGCATTTATTGCTCGTTGATTTGCGACCGAAAGGTTTAACGGGCGATGTTGTGGCTTCCGCACTTGAAAAAGCGCATATCACGTGCAACAAAAATGCCATTCCGTTTGATCCTCAACCACCAAAAATTACTTCAGGCATCAGACTCGGTACACCGGCAGGAACGACACGCGGATTTAAAGAAGACGAGTTTATCAAAATCGGTCATGCCATTTCAAACGTGATTGATGCATTGGCTCAAGGTGATGAGCAAGACTGCATTCAAAAAACGGCTGATGAAATGATTGCTCTTTGCCGTCAATTTCCGATATATTAAAAAAAAGCCTTTAACTACAATGCCGCTCTTAAAAAGCGGCATTTTTTTGAACTTTTGTGATGGCTGATACACGTGTGATTTATCTTTCTTGTGATTTCATACCTTAATTTTACTCAAATCTCTTTTGTATCATTTCTCCGGGCACGCCCCAGTTTGCGTACAATATGCAACGTTGGGCATTGGCGCAATGCTTTTGGCACATATTGATAATGTCCGTATTTGTCATTGTTTCAAGACATTTTCCAAAAGAACAGGATTGTCCGCGATAAGCATCTCTTTTAGTTTCGGAACCTGTTTCATTTGTTGCATAAATTCCGTAAATTTCAGAAGCCATACTTTTGAAAACATTCACGTAATTATAGCAAACCTTATTGATGTAATCTGATTGAGGCAAATAAACCGCAAAAGCCATCAAATCACCGACTTGAGGATACTCTTCTTTAGTATAGTTTTCAAACCAAATTTGATTGCCGAGCGAATCGTTAACGGCTCGATATCCCCCTCCGGGCCAAGCGGGAGTATATACTTCAATCGGAAACGTAAAAGCACCCAAAGCCTTCAATTCTTCAATCATACCAAAATTTGCTCCTGCTAGCTTATCCTGATTTAAAATTGCCGTAGCAAGAAGGTAGCTTATTTCATCAGCATTCTTGTTTAATTTATGTCGCATCATCGCCTTAGAATAACCTTTTAAAGCCCCCGCCGACAACACCCCGACAATCGCCAGCACGCCAAGCATCTCAACCATACTTCTGCCTGTTTCGTTTCTACATCTCATATTTTTTCTCCTATTTTCTTTATATTATCATCATCCAGAACCCTTAATCGTCATCCTGAGCTTGTCTCAGGATCTCACAGATCCCGGAATCGGAGATGAGCGAGTTTTTCGAGCTCCAATGAATTCGGGATGACGTTATTGTTAAATTAAAAAAAACACTTCAGAAAATTCCAAAGTGGGAGCTAGAAAACTGTAACTGTACAGACAAACTTATTCGTCACAAATGTGCTTATATCGTTTACTCCCTACAAGGAGCTATACAGTTAAAGATGTTTCCTAGACACCGCAACCATATTGGTTACGCCTTAAGTGTTACACAAAAAAATCTAAAAATCAAGCAAAATTTTGAAAATTCTTATCTTTTGGTAACCAAACCTTAATTTATTTCGTGTATTGCTGATGATATATATTCAAATTTTTTTTGAGGAGTTTCAGATAAATGTCCATTGATTTAGCAGTTGCAGATACCCCCATCACGCACTTGAAACCGCGTATTTCGGTCATCGGCGTGGGCGGTGGCGGCGGCAACGCTGTCAACAATATGATTGCAAAAAAACTCGAAGGCGTCGATTTTATCGTAGCCAACACCGATTCGCAGGCTTTAGCACATTCCGCCGCAAGCAGAAAGATTCAGCTCGGCCTTGAAATTACGCAAGGCTTAGGCGCCGGTGCAAGACCTGAAATCGGCAAAATGGCAGCTGAAGAGGCTAAAGAAGAAATCGCTAAAGAGCTTGAAGGCGCCAATATGGTCTTTATTACAGCCGGCATGGGCGGCGGTACGGGATCGGGTGCGGCACCTGTTGTTGCAAAAATTGCCAAGGAAATGGGGATTTTAACTGTCGGTGTTGTAACCAAGCCTTTTGATTTTGAAGGCAAAAAGCGCATGGAAAACGCTGAAGAAGCCTTAAAAAGGTTTACAGAAGAAGTTGACAGTATCATTGTTATTCCAAACCAAAATTTGTTCCGCATTGCAGATAAAAATACGACCCTGCCGGAAGCCTTCATCATGGCGGATAACGTGCTTTATTCAGGCGTACGTTCCATTACGGATTTGATGATGATGCCGGGACTGATTAACCTTGATTTTGCTGACATTAAAAGCATTATGGAAGACAAAGGCAAAGCCATCATGGGCACCGGTGAAGCCGATGGTGATGACAGAGCGCGCGTTGCGGCCGAACATGCACTTTCAAACCCGCTTTTGGACGATTGTTCAATGAAAGGGGCAAAAGGCGTATTGATTAACATCACCGGCGGCAGTGACATCACTTTGATGGAAATTGCAGAAGCCTCAAACATCATTAAAGAAGAAGTTGACGATGATGCCAACATCATTTTCGGCTCAAGCTTAGACGATACGCTTGAAGGCAAAATGCGTGTTTCAATCGTTGTAACGGGCATTGATGGTCGTCCGTCAACAAAGACGCCCGAACAAAAAGAAAATCGTCTGTCCTCATACATTGATGACAGTTATGCGCCTTCTTCGAAAGAAGAAAGCAATTTTGCCATCAACAGCGAAGATATTGATTATAATTTAGAGCGTTTTAAGGCCAATTCTCAAGAAAACGAAGAAAAATCGGATGAAAATACGTCTCAAAATACGCTTGAAGAAACGATAACGGAAGCTTCAGATATTCAGGAAAGCAATGAAACCGAAGTTATTGAGCAATCACTTGAAACAACGACTGAGCCCGAGCAAATCTTAAAAGAAGAAGAAAGTGCCCTTGGGCAAATTGAAGAAGAAAATCTTCCAATGTCTCAAGCAATGCCTGAAATGCCTCAAGCGTCAGCTTTATTCAATGCCATCATCAATAAGACCCCTGCCCCCGAAAAAACCTCCGAGGCTGAAAAATCGATTGAAGACTTTTTGCCCGATGATGAAGATATTTTTTCAAGCACAACCAAAATCGATATGATGGAAGAAGAACCCGTTCTGTTTCCGCAACACGATGGAAGCCTCTTTATGGAAAAACATGAAGAACCGGCCGTTGAAGAGGTTGTCGAAACGCCTTCAAGATCAAAATTTATTGATAAAATTTTAGGCATTTCAAGGGCCAGAAAAAATCGCAAGGACCAACCGAACATCTCAAATCCTGCTGAAGAACCGGCCACGCCGCATTTTGAACAGGATGATGATCCTTTAGATTTTTCGAATGATGATATGGATAATCTTGATATCCCGTCGTTTTTAAGAAGAAAATAAAAAATTACCTCGGTTTTAAGCCGAGGTTTTTTTATATCCGCCATTTTTAATGATTTTTTGCCTTTTAAAACAAAATTATAAAATCCGCAGAATCTCTCTTGATTTTTTTGTTCAAAACGCTTATGGTAGGCCATTCGTTTTTATCAAAGGAAAGAAAAATGGCAAACGTCAAATCTGAATTTTTAAATATTATGCTTGAACGCGGCTTTTTTAATCAATGCACCAATTTAGAGGGCTTTGACGCCTATCTTTATGAGTGCGAACAAAAGGGCGTTCCTGCCGTTGGCTATTTAGGTTCAGATCCGACAGGCGACAGCCTTCACGTCGGGCATATTGTGCCGGTGATGATGATGCGTTGGTTCCAAAAATGCGGTCATAAGCCCTTAACGCTTGTCGGCGGGGCAACGGCACGCATCGGTGACCCGTCCGGCAAAGATAAACTTCGCCCGTTTTTATCGGAAGAAACCTTAAAACACAATGCGGAAGGCTTAAAAAAATCATTTAAAACTTTTCTTGATTTTTCAAATGCGCGCAATGGTGCTGAAATGGTTGATAATTGGGATTGGTTTAAATCCATAAACTACCTTGAATTTTTGCGCGACATCGGCACCTGTTATTCGGTTAATCATATGCTCACGATGGATAGTGTTAAAACACGTTTGGAGCGTGAACAGCCGATGAGCTTTTTGGAGTTTAATTATCAGCTTTTGCAAGGCTATGATTTTTGCGTGTTAAATCAACGCTACGGCTGTCGTGCTCAAATCGCAGGAGCAGACCAGTGGGGCAACATCACCTCGGGTACAGAACTCGGGCGCCGTCGCTATAATGTTGAGCTTTTCGGCTTCACAAGCCCGATTTTGACCGATTCGGCAGGCAAAAAGATGGGCAAATCGGAAGGCAATGCCGTTTGGATTAATGAAGAAAAACTTTCGTCTTATGATTATTTCCAATATTTCAGAAACATCGGCGATGCCGAGGTGGCAAAATGTCTTGCCATCTTCACCGACTTGCCGATGGATGAGGTAAAGCGCTTATCAGCCTTAAAAGATCAGGAAATTAACGAGGCTAAAAAAATTTTGGCTTATGAGGCGACGAAAATGTGTCGCGGCAAAATTGCTGCTGACGAGGCGCTTGAAACAGCTGTCAAAACCTTTGAACAAGGCATGTCAGGCGATAACTTGCCTGTTTTAGAAGCAGACTTGAAAGCCGGTATTTCGGTTTTGGATGCGTTTTTAAACATCGGTTTTGTTGCAAGCAAAGGCGAGGCTCGCCGCTTGATTAAACAAGCCGGCTTAAAAATCAATGACAAAGCGGTGACGGACGAAAATTATATCATCACCGCAAAAGATATTGAAAACGGTGAGGTCAAGCTCTCACAGGGCAAGAAAAAACACGGCCTGATTAAAGGATAGTTTTGTCTGCATCAGGTAGTGATGGTATTTATTTTAAACGTCATCCGCAAGCATGCCCGATCATCATGACAGGACTTGGTTCATCCATTTCATCAGATTGCATAAGTATCAGCTGTTGATAGATTGGGAGAGCCTTACCCGTGCATGGTGTTTATCAATAAATAAAATAACTATTTTCTTTTGACAGACCCACTGATGACAACTTCGCCATCAATCGGTTTTAAGAGGCTTTTTGCAGGTTGTTTAAAATTATTTTCTTCCGATTTTGCACCTTTTTTAACGATTGTACCACTGACGGCAGGCTTTGACATGTAATCATCTTCCGTTTCGACAAGAAGCGGAATTTTAGGTGTTTCAATCTTTTCTACAACGACCTGTTTTGGTGTTTCATCAGGCGCTTTTTCTGTTTTATTTTCGCTTAGTTGTTCTTGGGATTGAAGCACTTCTTTGACTGTTTCTTGCGGCTTAAATCTTTCGGGTACAATCTCAGGCGAGCTTAAAACCTGAGGCTCAACAACAAGTTCCGATTTTTCCTCAACAGGTTCGGAAAGTAATGGACTGACTTTTTGCTCAGATTTTTCATCAAATGTTGATGGTGGTAAAGATTCAGACTCTGCTTTTGTCACAGCTTCAACTTTTTGAGGCTGTTCCAAAAACGTGGTTTCACTCGCAACATCAGGGACTTTTTTCTCTTTTACCTGAGGCGTTTTATGCTCTCCCGTTTGTTCAAAATAAAGTACATCCTGAATATATAAGAAAAGGTTCTCAAGCGCGGTATTTAAATCTTCAAAATGAGATTTTGTATTTTCTAAAAGTTTTGTGCTTTCTTGATAACGATTATCTAATATACCGATACGTCTTTCTTCATCAAGCTTTTGTATCAATGCGCCGGCTTGTCTGTCCAGAGAGGCAATTTCTTTGATATCTGTTTCAATTTTTGCCTTATTTGTTTTAACCTCATCTAATCTGTCAAGAACGACAAGCGAACCGATTTGCATCAACCGCATAGTATAAGAATTAAGTGTGTTTTGATAATTGACGGATTTTTCTTTTGTGTTTTGATTAATTTGATTTATTCTTTGCCGATTTGATGCAATATGAATTTTCAAATCGTCGACATAATTGTTATCAAGGCGCGTTACAAGTTCAGGCAAAACAGGCTCAAAAACCTGCGTTTGCAAATTGATTTTATCAATGTCCCCGTCTTGATAATCACGATATGCCTTTGATGCTAAGTCACGCAGTGTTTTAAGCATATCATCTGCTTCGATATTAACGCTTTCATATACATTTTGGATAGAAACATTAGCGCTGAAAGGTTTATAGCGTTTTAAGCGCGACATGACTTCTGTATTGATAAAATTCGTCTGACGAGCAACAATTTCTTGCGCTGCAGACATCTTTTCTTTTAAGGCTTTTTCTTTGGCTTCAGCCAACTCTTTTTGCTGACGTTCTAATTCTGCCCAATGTGCATCATACGTCTCTTTTAACGTTTCATCATCGATTTTTAAAACTGGGTTTGAAAGCATTTCCGTCAAAGTAAAAGATAGAGTCGGCAAATTTTGTTTTATTTTCTGGCTGTCAATGGTTAACTTCAAATCTGTCTGCCAAGAGCTTAAAGAACCATTGCCCTTGAGCTCAAGGCTTGTTAAATCATCAAGCCTTAAAACGGCATCTTTTATGGTATATTCTCCGTTTTTCAGATCAATTCTTGCTTGTGCTCTGTCAAAAGTCGTTTGTCCGCCGGTCAAATTTTCGTGCAAAAATTCATCAAGGCCTACTGAACGGGTACGTGTAATCAAATCATCAACAATTACCGCAATATTAAAGCCCTCGAAGACCATATTGTTAAAGTCAAATTCAATATTGCCGTTCAATGTCTTGATAAAATCGGCGACAGAAAGGCTTGATGCCTCATATTTTGCCTTTAAGTACACATTGGCATTTTTGATTTGGTACAAAGAACCGCCAAAATTTTCAATCATGCCATTTTCAATGCTCAAATCGCCATTGATTTTATTTGTCGCTTTTGTATCAATATCAAAATTTGCCTTATAGACGGCAGGTTTTTTATCAGCAATAAAATCACGCACAATAATGCGACCATCATCAACGTTGAGCTTAAAAGATACATTTTCAACATCAGTATCTTGATAACTTAAATTTTTGATATGAAACGTACCGTTTAAATCAAAGTTTTCAAAAATACCGTAATCAATCGTCTTTGTATCAAAGCGCGGCATTTCGATAAATGTATGTTGTTCTTTTTTGTTGCGCATGATGCCCTGTTGCGCCGGCTCATAAACAAAGCGATCAAATTCAAAAAGATTGGTCGAAATATCGGCATTGATTAAAGGTTTGTCACCTCGTTTGGTATACGAAAAGCGTCCGGTAAACTGATTTGTCCCAATAAAAGCACTGATATTTTCGGCACGAAAATTAGAAAGTGTGCCGTCAATATCGCCGTCAAATGTCAAAACATTGCCAATCAGTCGTCGAGGGTTATAGTCCAGATTAATTTGATTTGCAAAGTCTAAAAAGTCAGGTGCTTTAATCTTGATTTTACCACGATAAGATAAATCAGTACCTTGGCGAGACAATCTTCCGGCATAGCTGAAAGAGTTTTTGCCCATTTGCGCTACAATTTTTGCATTTGCCGTATTAAATGTGCCGGAAGCAATGCTTTGAATATCTGCACGACTTACTTTAGTAAACAATGGCCAATCCGGCAAATTAAGTTTTAATTTTTGATTAAATGCACCGAAATCATCTGTTTTAACCTGATATTTCAAATTTTCAAAACTCGGATTAGCGCCCAAATTAGAAAGTTTTCCTTGCATGTGAAGCGAGGCGCCGACCAAACGTTCAATCTCGAGTTTTTCAAGATTAATTTGCCCATCTGTTGATGTCAATTTCAAGCTTGTATTTTCAAACGGCACCTTATCATAAATGCCAAGACCCAATGAAAGATTTAACGTGACATCCGTTTCATTTAAAAGCTTAAAATGACTTAACAGGTTTTTAAGTCTGTCTGTCAATGCGGTGTTCTTTTCATCTTCTTTAATGGGCGGAAGATAATTGTCAAAATTGATATTTTCACTTTGAAGCACAATAAACCACGCATTTTTGCGATCGCGTTTGAGGCCTATAATACCCGATGTTTCGATTTTATCAAAGCCAAATTCGAAGGGGGTGATTTTAATCTCACCTAAGTTGCCCGATACACTCGCTGCAAGGCGTGCATTGCGATATGTTGAAGGGGCATATGTTTTCGGTTCAATTTTCAGCCATTTTAAGAATTTTAAAAAATCTTGAGATGAACTTTGTATATTCAGGCTGTAAGACAGAGCTTTTTCGTGTTCAAAAACATCACCTTTGACGTAAATATCGGTATCGCCAACCATTAAACCTGAGAGATTTTTAATGTTTAATCGATTGTTTATTAAATCGGCGCTAAGCTTAAAATCGCGTATCGTTTCATCGTTTAATAACGCGCGCGTTGCCGTTATATCTGCCACGACATCATATTCAAAATTCGGTGAAAAGGCTTTTTTTGTGCCGTCATACTTTTTCAAATATTCTTTTAAAACAGAGGCAAAAGGCATTAAATCCAAATCTGTCATTTCAAATGAAATATTGATGATTTTTTTGTTGTCAATGTTTTCTTTCAGTGGGATCAAAACACGTCCAGAGCCGGCTAAATTTTCACCGTATTTGACAATAAAGCTCGATAAATCAATCTCTTTCGGATTGACACTTAAATCAATTGATGATGCTACGGGATAATTGTATTTTTCATCTAAAAGATTTTGACCGGAGATGGTATTCAAAAAGACAGAGGGTTTTTGTGATTCTATCGTAAAATTGCCTTTAAGTTCGCTGTTGTTGGATAAAATGGATCCGTCAAAACGAGCATAACTTTCTGAGCTCGGATGCGTCAAAACAAGATTGAGCGAGGTTGCAAAACTCTCGGATAAAGTACCGATGTTTAAAGCAAAACCGGCCGGTGTGTTGTCCTTAATGAAATTGCCGTCAATCCTGAACGGACCAACAAGACTTTGAGCCGAAATGTCGGCATTGACTTTATTGAAAACAGAATCGAAATTCCAGCTTGGATTGATGATGTGTACTACTGAATTTTGCAACATAATGCTGTTAAAGGCGATATCAACCCCCGACAAGGCAAAACTCTGTTCGGGATCAACTTCGGTGTACCAGTTTGTTTGTCCGTTATCGAAAAATTCTATCAAAATACGAGAATCGTTTAAATTCATCTTATCTATTACAAAGCGTTTGTGGATAAGCGGCATCAAACTTAAGTCAGCTACCATTTCTTTGATTTCAGCAAGAGGTGTGTTAGCCATTTTCGGATTGGCATTTTTGTTATAAATTTTGATGTTCGTTGCGCTTAAGTGTGGTCTTGGCCAAAATGTAAGACCAACATTGCCATTAATCACAACTCTTTTGCCGGTAACGTTCTCAAGTTGCTCGGCCATCTTATTTTTATAGTTATTCCAGTCGATCGTTGAAACATAATATGTTAAACCGCCAAATGCCAAGGCAATCAATATGATAAGCGTTATGAATATTTTTTTAAACACGGACAAATTCCCCCGAATAGAAAAAAAATCTTTACCAATTTTTAGAATAATATATATTATCTTTATAAACAATTAATTTTTTCATCAAAAGGCGGATAAAATGACAAAACTTGATTTACTTTTCAAAAAAGCGCTTGAGGTCAGGCAAAACGCATATGCTCCTTATTCCGGCTTTAAAGTCGGGGCGGCTGTTTTAAGTCAGGGTGATCAAATTTATGTCGGAGCCAATACGGAAAATGTGTCTTATCCGTGCGGAACTTGTGCTGAACAAAGCGCCATTTGCGCCATGGTTGCAAATGGTGAATACAAAATTTCGGATATTGTTATCGTTGCCCAAAGCAAAAATTTAATTACGCCTTGCGGTGCTTGTTTGCAGAGGATTGCGGAATTTGCAACAACTGATACAAAAATCCACTTAGCTGACATATCGGGCATTAAAAAAACATATCAATTAAATGATCTTATGCCGGTTGCATTTCGTGAGGATTTGGAAAAATGATTGAAACTTATGTACAAAATATTCGCGCTCGTCTTGGTGATTTTCAGCCTGAGGTTTTGATTATTATAGGCTCCGGTTTGAGTGTGCTTGCCGATAAGGTTGAAAATAAAATCATTATACCTTATACCGAAATCGGTTTTCCGAAAATTACAATCGCCGGCCATAAGGGCGAATTAATTGCTGGTACTTTAGGTGGCAAAAATGTTTTGTGCATGAACGGGCGATATCACCTTTATGAGGGGCATTCTCCTGCACTGATTAAAGATATGATGTCAACTTATCAACGGCTCGGCATTAAAGAAGTGATTGCCACCAATGCCGCAGGTTCTTTAAGAAAAGAGATGGAGCCCGGGGCGTTAATGATGATTACGGATCATATCAATTTTTCAGGTCAAAATCCATTAACGGGGGTGAACAATGATGCCGAAGGGCCTCGTTTTCCGGATGTCAGCCATGCTTATGATGAAAACTTGGCCAACAGGTTGCGTCAGACAGCTCAGGAAATGGGCATTAAACTGTTTGAGGGTACATATTTTTTTGTTGTCGGGCCGAATTTTGAAACAAAGGCTGAGGTAAAGGCTTTTCGGATATTGGGTGCAGATGCCGTGGGCATGTCAACCGTACCTGAGGTGATTGCCGCCGTTTATTTTGGAATGAAGGTTGCCGCAATTTCGGTGATTACAAACCAAAGTGCCGATATCCAGACGCATACCTTAACGCACGAAGAAACACTTTTTGAAGCACGCCAATCTGCTGTCGATTTACAAGGTTTAATATTAAAGTTTTTGGAGAAATAACATGTTACCGCAGGAGATTATCCGAAAAAAACGCAATAAAGAAACACTTTCAAGGCAAGAGATTGATTTTTTCATCAAAGGTGTTGCAAATGAGAGCATATCAGATGCGCAAATCGGGGCTTTAACCATGGCTATTTTTTTAAATGGTGTAACTAAACGTGAAAAAATAGATTTGACACTTGCCATGAGGGATTCCGGTGATGTCTTACATTGGGATTTGGATGCTCCCGTTGTTGATAAACACTCAACCGGCGGTGTCGGAGATAAAGTCAGTCTTGTCTTGGGACCGATTTTAGCAGCATGCGGTACTTATGTGCCGATGATATCGGGACGCGGACTCGGGCATACGGGGGGAACGCTTGATAAACTTGATTCGATAACGGGATATCAAACGGCACCTTCAAATGACCTATTTCAAAAAACCGTACGTGAAGCGGGATGTGCCATCATCGGTCAAACGGGCAATTTGGCTCCGGCCGACAAGCGTATTTATGCTGTTCGAGATGTATGTGCGACGGTAGAATCGATTGAGCTGATTACCGCCTCTATTTTATCAAAAAAACTCGCCTCAGGGCTTGATAATTTGGTGATGGATGTCAAATTCGGCAACGGGGCATTTATGGAAAACGTTGATGATGCACGCAATTTAGCAAATTCTATTGTTGAAGTCGCAAATGGTGCCGGCACAAAAACAACAGCTTTACTGACGGATATGAATGCGGTTTTAGGTTCTTCAATCGGCAATGCGCTGGAAATTTTTGAGGCAGTGGAATATTTGAAAGAGATAAATGTCAATGTTCGCCTTGATGCGGTGACAAAAGCCTTGGCAAGCGAAATTTTAATCAATACAAAACTTGCATGCAACAGGCAGGAAGCTTTTGCGCGCATTGAAAATGTTTTGCATTCCGGTCAGGCTTTGGAAGTTTTTGCAAAAATGGTCAAAACGCTGGGTGGTCCGGCGGATTTTGTTCAAAAACCATGGCATTATATGACAAAGGCCCCTATCATTCGCCCCGTTTTTGCCGAGCGCGAAGGTTATGTCAGTAAAATGAAAACACGAGATATCGGGCTTTTGTTGATTGAGCTCAAGGGCGGTCGCACGCATCCTTTACAACAAATCAATCATGCAACCGGATTTTCTGAGTTTTGCCAAATCGGTGATAAGGCGGACGGCAAAACACCGCTTTGCTTTGTACATGCAAATTCTGAGGCTGATTATGAAAATGTCGCCTCAAAAATTTGCAGGCTTATTCAGATTGATGATCAAAAACCCGTGCAAAATGATATTATTTTAGAAAAAATCGGGTGATTTTTGCATTTTTTATGCCTCATTTAACGTCTGAAATTGGCCATCTTCAAACATTTTTTTTGCTGTTTGATAGTCAAATTTTCCGCTGCCGAGAAGAGGTGGATTTTTGACATAAAGCACTTGTTTCGGGACCCATAGTTCAGACAAACCTTCAGCTTTGAAA